>VXPJ01000134.1 GCA_009839635.1 Pseudomonadota bacterium | reverse complement strand
GTTCAAGATTCTTGTCGACAAAATCTTTTGCTGCCTCAATGGCAATCGCCAAGAAAGATTTCATATCTGCTGTGCCCAGGCCATAAAGACGGTTATCGACTTGCTGGGCCCGAAACGGATCAGTATTCCAGCCGGTTTGGTCATAATTCACGGTATCGGTATGACCTGACAGCACAAGGCCATCTTCCCCTTCTCCGATCCATGCCAGCAGGTTATGTTTTTCTTCTGAGGAAGAAACAATCTCCGTCTGGAAACCCAGGTCGTCCAGCCAGTTGGCCAGGCAGTCGATGATAGGTTTGTTGCTAGTGTCAAATTGTGCCTGGGTACTGCTGACAGAAGGGATAGCAATCAGTTGCCCGATCATGTCAAGCAGCGGAGGTGGGGACTTCATACTACTGGGATCCTGCCATTTGCTGTGCAATTCCATAGATTGCATCTGCATCCAGTACCTGGTCGTTGGATGTAAACAGCCTGTCGATGCAAGCACGGTGCAGCTTCAATTTCAATGCCCCTATACCCAAGCCGCCAAAAATTCTCTTGCCAAATCTTTCGGTATCCCTGTCGTTCATGCTGATGCCCTCAAAGCCTAGAGGTTCTGCTGTACTGACATCGGCCAGAATTTCAATGCTGTCATGCTGTTGCCATTGGCTTGCATCCAGTAAACGAACTCCTGCCTTGCCTGCGCCGAATACAATTTGTGCTCCTTCCAGTGCCGCACGGGTCGAATCGTGATCACTGGCCTCTACAGGTACAAGCCGGACTCCAAATTGTTTCCCCATGTCATCGCATGCCTGCTCCGAACGAGTCTTCTTGCGCGAGGTCAGTCGTACCTGGGCACCGCTTTGCGCAAGCATGACGGCGGCACGCTGTCCCACTGGCCCGGTACCGGCCAAGACCACGGCAATCTTGCCCGCCAATGAAGTGGCTAGGTTCAACAAGGTGACGCCGGCTGCGGCGGTGGTATTGCAGCCGTTGCTGTCCAGCATCACGGAAACACGGAAATCTTGGAAAAAATGACTTTGCACCGCCCTGAACAAGGACTGGCCGCTAACGAGGTTACTGCCCCCTATAAAAATTGCAGTGTTCCTCTTGTGTTTGGGGGCTCGCGTATAGATTGCACCTTCAACAAGGCTTGCACAATTATTTTCATGGATGCCCCCAAGTTGGGTGACGCGGTCTGCCCCTCCGTCGTAGGCGACTACAGAGTCAAATACACTGGGGATAGGATCAGTGTCGAAGTGGTACAAAAGCTTTTTCATGGTATCGAGGTGTCAGTGTATCCCCACAGGAGCACTAGCCTGTGCTGCCGATTCCCGCTGCGACACAGTTGATCGACAAAAGCAAAGGCACCAGCACATTTTGCCTGTCCTCGGCATTGTGCTGTTCATCGCGAAACTTTTTGACCAACTCGGCTTGTTCGATGCCGACTTGGTTCAGGGATTTCAGGCGCCTGCTGAAGTGCCTTTTGAAATTCGGAAAGCGGTCGCACAGATGATCCTCCTTGGTGACCTGCAATATCATCTGGGTCGTACGTTCGTATTCAGACTTGATGTCTGAAAAAATTGCTTCTCTGTACTGGGTATTAACCACAAGTTCGGAAAATTTTTCAGCAACTTCCATGTCGACCAGCAACAATGTCTTTTCGACACTGTCCAATATCAGGCGAAACAATGAATGCGTATTATATAGTTCCTGCAGCAATTCTTTTCCTAGCTCACCGCGGATGCTGACCAGCTGTTCAAGGCTGCTTCCGACCCCATACCATCCCGGAACCATGATACGGTTTTGTGTCCAGGCAAAAACCCAGGGAATTGCACGCAGGTCTTCAAGAGTAGCCGCGCCAAATCTGCGTGCGGGCCTTGAGCCGATTTTCATCAGCGTCAACTCTTCAACGGGACTTGCCTGCTGATAGAACTCTACCAGACCCGGGATTTCAATGAACTTGCGGTACGTGACATATGCTGTACCTGAAAGTGCCTGCATGACTTCATCCAGTTCAGCATTGATCCGGAAGGCCGGATCTTTACCTGACATGAGCGTGTGTGCGAGTGCGCTGGCAGCAAGTATCTCCATTTGCTCTTCAGCAAAGCCGTGGTTTGCATACTTGTACGATACGACTTCACCCTGTTCCGTGACCCGCATGCGCGCGTCAATCGTACCGGCAGGCTGGGCTGCAATGGCACGCCCACTGGGTGCACCACCCCGACTCACCGAGCCCCCGCGCCCGTGAAAGAACGAAACAGGTATTTTGTGCTTTTCCCCGGCTTTTTTGATGAGGGTCTGTGCCTGACTGATGATCCAGTTTGAAGTCAGGAACCCGCCGTCCTTGTTTGAGTCCGAGTAGCCCACCATGACCTCTTGTGAGTCGCCGTTTCTGCGTATCGTGCGCCGGACAAATCCATGTCCGAGCAATTCACTCAATATGGAAGGTCCCTGTTCCAGGGCCTCTATAGTCTCCAATAGGGGTACGACCAGGATTCGACAGGCCTCCAGGCCGTCGACATCTGTGAACAGCCCCACATATTTCGCTAAAAGGTAAACCCCCAGCACGTCCGTTGATGTTTGCGTCATGCTGAGGACAAAGACGCCAAACGCTTTTGAGTCCAGCTTGCGTTGATAGTGCTTGACCTGTTCAAGCATGGCCAGCGTAGCTTGCGCCCGATTGGATAGAAAATCTATGTTCGGGATTACACGTAGGGGCTGCATGAGTTCACTGACAACCCACTCTTCCCACTTATCTGATTTGAAATCCGGAACATCGAAGTGGGTTTTCTGGTGCAGTGCTTGCCAGATTTCTGCGAGAACAGCATTCGTGACGGTTGTGTTCTCACGCAGATCCAGACTGGCAGTTCGAAAACCGAAGGTGTCCACCATGTGGCGCAAGGGAACTACATTCGATCTGCTCAGGTGTTCACATCGGGCATCAGTGAGGCCACGTTCGAGTGTCTGCAGATCAAATGCCAGATCGGCTGCACTGTGGTAGGCGATACTGGATTTTCTGGGCTCGTCGATATTCTTCAGTGTCGCGTCGATATTGCGCAGCATGCAGCTCAGGTACTGTCTAAATACCTCGCCTGGATTTCGTTTCGAGAAGGATTCTGTCTCTCCCAGCATTTCAAGTTTTTGTTCCAGGGCATTGAGAAAGTGTTCGGGAACTCTCAAAGAATGACTGGCAATACTGAGCTTGGAACCGAGGTCGCGCAAATCCTGGCGATACCGCTTCAGGCTGGCCCTGGCGTTTTCACGAAGGGCGTAGGCAGTGACTTCAGTGTCCACATTCGGATTCCCATCCCGGTCACCGCCGATCCAGGAGCCGAAACGAAATACCGGCGGTACCTCAAATTCAATATGCGGATACACCTTTCTCAAGGCACGGTCTAATTCAGCGTAGAACTTCATTGCACTGTCAAACAAGGATTCCGTAAAGAAGTGCAGTCCCCACGTGATCTCCTGAGCGACAGTGGGTTTTTCCAGGCGGATCTCGCCTGTTAGCCAAAGCAGATCGATCTCATTGCGCAGTTCGTGGATTAGTTCGTCACGCTCTCGTGGCGTCCAGCGCGTCAGTTCCAGTTGCTTGAGCAGTATGTAAATGCGCCGGTGAATTTCCAGCACAGTCACACGCTTGGCTTCTGTGGGATGTGCGGTGATTACCGGACAGAAAAAACTCTTGTTCAGGACCTTCTGGATTTCTTCTGCGGGGATATCGTGCCGGGACGCCATGGAAAATGTATGTGCAAAAGTTCCAGGCACACGGCGTCGTCCGTACTCTTTTTCAATCTGGCGGCGTTGCTGTACGTTTGCATTTTGCTCAGCAATGCTGAGTAGCTGGAACCAGATGCCATGGGCTTCCAGTAAGTACAGAATTTGGGAGTCCGTACCTTCACGAATGTCTCTGTGACCCTCTATGAAGGCTTCTATGTCAGGTTGCCGGGTGCGCAGCACACTGAGCAGCTGTTTGTACAGCAGGTCTACAAGTTTGTTCTCATAACTTGCGGCCGGGTCAATAATGGCACGGCCACTGGCAACCCGCGTCAGCTGTGTCCAGGAAAGAGGGGAGGTGTCACTCATGCTGCATGTATAAGGTCAAATTGATACATGCAATATACAGCAAGGGTGCAAGATACTCCCTCCCGCTTAGGGAGGGTATGCACCGAATCTGTGCTGGGCGGGGCTAAATATAAATTTAAACCAGCTTGTCTCTGGGTGTATCACCCGCTTCGAATGCGGCCAGGTTTTCCAGTACACGGTTACCCATCGCAATCCGTGTTTCAGTCGAGGCACTTCCCAGATGAGGCAGCAGTACAGCATTTTCCAACTCAAGAAAACGCTTATCCAGGTTGGGCTCGCCTTCAAATACGTCCAGACCTGCACCTGCGATGGTGCCATTTTTCAATGCCTCTATCAGCGCATCATTGTCCACTACATCCCCACGCGCCGAATTGATCAGGAATGCGCTGGACTTCATTTTGGAAAGATTTTCCTTGTTCAGAAGATGGTAGGTTTCTTTGCCGCCCGGACAGTGGATGGATACGAAATCCGAGTTTGCAAGAACCTCATCGATCGATTCACACCGCGTGGCGTTGAACTCCTGTATCACCTCGTCGGAGGGGGGGTAGGGGTCTACAAAGATAATTTTCATCCCGAAGCCATGGTGCGCGCGTTTTGCCATGGCCTGTGCAATCCGCCCCATGCCGATCATGCCCAGGGTCTTGCCTGTCACCTTGGTCGCCAGCAGGTGCGTGGGCCGCCAGCCTGTCCAGGCATTGGCACGCAAGTGACGCTCACCCTCGCTTGTGCGCCTGGCTGCGGTCAACAGTAATGTCATGGCAATGTCTGCTGTGCAGTCGGTGAGCACTTCAGGTGTATTGGTTACGGTTAGCCCACGTGCTTTCGCGGCATCCAGATCAATATGGTTGAACCCCACACCAAAATTGCCGATAAACCGCGCACGCAGCGGCTCGGCACTCAATACCTCCGCATCGACGGGGTCTGTCACGGTTGGCAGGAATGCATCGCAATTGCCCAATGCCTGTTTCATTTCATCCTTGCTCATGGCAACGTCAGTCTCATTCAGTTGCACGTCATATTTCTCTTTCAGTGTAGCTTCCACTTCCGCAGGCCAGGCGCGCGAGACGATGACTTTCAATTTGCTCATTTTATTTTTCTCCTAGGCAAGTTCTTTCAGGACGCGTTCCATGGTCGATCCGAGTTCAGACGGGTCCGGCGCGACAGTGACACCTGCATCCCTTAACAGTTCCACCTTCTCGGCGGCACTTTCACCCTTGCCGGATAC
>VXPJ01000137.1:23989-40016 GCA_009839635.1 Pseudomonadota bacterium | reverse complement strand
TCATAATGCTGGGGTCGTTGGTTCAAGTCCAACCATAGCCACCATTTCAAAATCCAAAGACGTCTGTAACGTCTTTAATTCCCCATATAATCATACACTTGTAGTTAAGCTGCGATCCATATTTTGAGTCCTGCATCAGTTGACGTTCCGGAGGGCGCCGCCCGCAGATGGGGGAAGTTGGCGCCTGTAGGGATAATGGAGTATAAGTTCCCCTAGGGCCGCGACAACGATAATTATTACCCGAGCCCGGTTTCTATCACGGGGTGCGTGCGGGAGGAGGGCCATCATGGACCAACTGAACTCAATCATCAATTCCATCAATTCGTTCGCATGGGGACCGCCCATGCTGGGCATTCTCGGAGTGACCGGGTTGCTGCTGACGCTTGGGCTCGTGTTCATGCCATGGCGCAAGGTTGGCTACGGGTTCCGGCTGTTGTTCGACAAGGATCAGGTGACGGGCGAAGGTGAAGTCAAGCCTTTCAACGCACTGATGACCGCGCTGTCTGCCACGGTGGGAACCGGTAACATCGCCGGTGTGGCGACCGCTATCGCCCTCGGTGGCCCGGGGGCCATTTTCTACATGTGGCTCATCGCCTTGTTCGGGATGGCGACGAAATACGCGGAAGCCGTCTGCGCGGTCACCTACCGGGAAGTCGACGCCAACGGCAAGTATGTTGGCGGCCCGATGTACTACCTGAGCAACGGCGTCGGGGAATTTGCTCCAGAACTCGGCAAGTACCTTGGGCTTGCATTTGCCATTTTCGGCGCGATCGCTGCGTTCGGCATCGGCAACGCGGTCCAGGTGAACTCGATGGCCGTGGCACTTGGGAACAGTTTCAACGTACCCCAGTGGATAACCGGAGTCGTTGTTGCCGGACTTGTCGGCGTGGTCATCATCGGGGGCATCCGCAGGATCGGAGAAGTTGCCGGGAAACTGGTGCCTGCCATGATCGTGCTGTACCTCGGGGCTGCGCTGCTCATCATCGTCATCAACATCACCAAAGTCCCCGAGGCAATCGGGCTCATCTTCACCTATGCCTTCACACCTGCTGCCGCCACGGGCGGGTTCGCCGGAGCGGCCGTGGCCGCAGCCATCCGTTTCGGGGTGGCCCGCGGCGTGTTCTCGAACGAGTCCGGCCTCGGGTCCGCGGCCATCGCCCACGCGGCGGCGCAGACCAACAGCCCGGTCCGACAGGGCATCATCGCCATGCTCGGCACGTTCATTGACACCCTCATCGTCTGCACCATGACTGCACTGGTCATTCTCACCTCCGGTGCCTGGACCATGACCGGCGCGGACGGCGGCGGGCTGACCGGGGCAGTGCTCACCTCGACCGGCTTCCAGGAGTCAATCGCGGGAGGCCAGTACATCGTCACGATCGCCCTGGCGGTATTCGCGTTCACCACCATCCTCGGCTGGAGCTACTACGGCGAGCGCTGCTGGCAGTACCTGTTCAGCGAGCGAAGCCTCGTGGTCTACCGCGCGCTTTGGGTGCTGGCGGCGCTGTCCTTCGCGAACGTGAAGGTGGATTTCGTCTGGAACCTGTCGGACACCCTCAACGGGCTGATGGCAGTGCCGAACCTCATCGGACTGCTGCTGCTTGCACCGATGGTGTTCCGGGTTACAAGGAAGTACTTCGATGAACGGGGAGAGCCGCTCGTGCGAGCTGCTTCACCGGGCTGACAAGGCCTGCAGAAACTGCTGCGGCACCGTGGCTTATCGCTCGTGGTTACAGCAGCTGTGTGTTCGTGGCGTATATCTTTTGAGGCGTCACCGTCCTGTATTCAGGGAAGAGACTCGTGAAACTGCCTTCGTTGCAGACATGAAACCAGCTATCCTGCTCGCCAGGGGTGTAGTTATAACTGCTCTTGCACTCGGACTCAGTGACCTTTTAGCTGCACCTCCAGGGGTGCCGGTACAGCCGGAAGTCGTGGACATCAGGACTGGCGAGGTTCTGTATGCACAACATTGCGCATCCTGCCATGGGGCACGCTTGGAGGGTCAGCAGGATTGGCGCAAGCAGGCTGCAGAAGGGGTGTACCCGGCCCCTCCTCATGATGAAACAGGCCATACCTGGCATCATGGGGACGGATTGCTGTTTGCCTACACCAAGTATGGCGGTGAGGCGACATTCGCTGCGCGGGGACTCAAGGGCATTAAAAGTGGCATGCCAGGGTTCGGTCATGCGCTGAGCGACCAGGAGATCTGGAATATCCTGGCGTTCATCAAATCGACCTGGTCGGAACGTATGCGTAAGGTGCAGGCAAAGCGCACCGAGGCTGAACAGCTGGATTCACCCTAGAAGCTACAGAGTAGCGTTTCTCGTGTCGGGAAAGCCAGATTCTGCCCGGTGAGACGGCAATGAATGTAGCCAACCATTGGAAGGGCACTGGGCAGACGGTTCATCTGCGGCCAGGCACGAAGCAGATGGGTTCCTATGAGACCGGCCCATGGGGTCGTCCGCTTGGACCCCGACCGGGTTTACGGGCCGCTGATTTCCGCAAGCCGGGCCACGGCCACGCGCAGCGAATCGGCATGCGGGTTACTGACAGTGTGCTCGATGAGTATGGCACGGGGACTCCTGGTCTCGTCGCCATAATAGGCATGGTTGAGATCCTCGCGAACCTTGAGCACCGCGCCCTCCGCACTCACACCACCGTAAAACCCCTTCGTTCTTGAGAATGCCAGTATATCGGCAGACTTGCCCTTGATGTCCACGGACTGGGCTTTTGCACCGGCGCCGATGGGTCCGGTTGCAATGCTGATGTCGCCTCCCAGCTTGAATGAAGAGGTAAGCAAGCCGTCCACGCCCCGATCCGTCATGATGATCAGGATCAGTTCTGCCACTTCAACCCCGGCCTGGAATCCGATGGTACCGGAACCCATCGTGTAAAATGCGGGGTAGCTCCAGACATTGCCTTCTCCCTTGGTAAGCAACACCCCGCTGCCTCCGGACCCGCCAAAGAAGAACCCGCCCTTGATCAACTGGGGAACAATCAGAATGGCCCGGGCCTTGTGCATGTTGTGACGCAACCACTCCATGTCCGGGTCAATGGAAAATGTTTCCACCGATGTTGCAGCGGCATCCACCAGTGCCCGGGTATCAATGTCACTGGCATGAGCATTCTGCAAGCTGAGGATTGAAAACAAACCTGCAAAAATCAGGCGAATCAGGGTGTGTCTTAGCATGCTGTCCTCTGGCATTGGGTGTGTGCGGTTAGTGTATCAGAATCCTTGTCCGGGTCTAACTTGAAAGAGGCCCGTTCTGTTGCAGGCACGTCTTGAGAATACGGTCCATGCAACGGTACGTGTAACGGTAGCCTGCAGCCCACTGGCTGTGACGGGGGCCCGCGACATTCAGAAATCTGACATCAGATTTGCGGAAAAATTCCAAAGCCAGACCCGCGGCCTGCGCACTGTCCTGGCGATGGGCATTGAGCAGAAGAAAGGGCCTTTCATGCTGGCTGCAATAGTCTGCCGTGAGGGCTGTGCCGCCTTTCATGACCTGTGAGTAAATGATCAACGTGCCATGACTGTGGACGATGTTGGCAAGCGTGCGCTTCGCATAATCCGCGCTGGTGTGTTCCGTGAGCGGATAGCGGTCGTGTATGGTTCCATCCTCGGCCTTGCGGCCTTTCGGACAATAGCCGCCGCACGGGAACCTGTGATGCAGTGCAACATCCAGTGCAGCCCGGTCGACACCGGTTTGACCACCCGAAATGATTTTCTCGAGAGGATACGTGCAGCGTGAAGTCATCCGATACAGGGTCGGCAGACAGCACGCAGCCAGGGTACAGAAGAGAGCCCCATGAACATCCTGTCATGGGGCTCGAAACACAAGTGATTTGCGTCAGGCAGCCTTGCTCTGCAGGGCAGAGGTGATCTTCTCCAGCTCGGTCAGCAGGGTCTGTGGTATACGGTCGCCAAACTCGGCGAAGTATTCACTGATGGCCACCGTTTCCTGTTCCCACAGCGCAGGATCCACCGACAACAGGGCCTCCATCGTCTCACTGGAGACATCGATACCGTTGATGTCTATGTCCTCGACCTTGGGCACGAACCCGATCGGGGTCTCCTTGGCATCCCGTTCGCCTTGACAGCGTTCCACAATCCAGGCCAGGACTCTCATGTTTTCTCCAAAGCCCGGCCACAGGAACTTGCCGTCCTGATCACGTCGGAACCAGTTTACACAGAAGATCTTGGGCAACTTGTCGGACTTGCCCCCGAAGCTGAGCCAGTGTGCAAAGTAATCCCCGAAGTTATACCCGCAGAACGGCTTCATGGCCATGGGATCGCGCCGGGTCTGTCCTGCCCCGCCAATCGCGGCCGCTGTCATCTCCGAGGCGCAGGAAGCACCGACCAGCACGCCATGATCCCAGTCCTTCGCTTCGTACACCAGCGGTGCCACGTCCTTGCGGCGTCCGCCGAATACCACGGCAGAAATCGGTACGCCGTCCGGGTGGTCCGCCATGGGAGAGTAGACAGGATTGTTCTTGGCGGACACGGTAAACCGTGAGTTGGGATGGGCCGCAGGACCCACCTCGGCATCGTACGGGTTGCCTTTCCAGTCCAGCACCGGCTCCTTGCCGTCATCCTTTTCTTCCCACCAGGGCTCGTTGTTGGCCGTGACCCCGACGTTTGTAAAGATCGCATCGCTTTTCAGGGTGTCGTACGCGTTTTTGTTGGACCATTCGTTGGTGCCGGGCACGACTCCGAAATAACCGGATTCGGGATTGATCGCCCAAAGCCGCCCGTCGTCGCGCAGATGCATCCAGCAGATGTCATCTCCCACCGTGGTCACTTTCCATCCCTCGTACTGTTCCGGGGGAATCAGCATGGCGAGGTTGGTTTTCCCGCACGCGGACGGGAAAGCACACGCAATATAGTGGGTCTCACCCTGCGGGCTTTCCAGCCCGACAATCAGCATGTGCTCGGCCAGCCAGCCTTCCGTGCGGGCCTGCCAGCTCGCGATACGCAATGCATGGCACTTCTTGCCCAGCAGCGCATTGCCGCCGTAGCCCGAGCCGATGCTCTTGATATACAGCTCTTCAGGGAAGTGCAGGATGAAACGTTTCTCAGGGTCCAGGTCGCCGATGGAATGCAGTCCCTTGACGAACGTGCCTTCCCGTTCAATCCGTTCCAGCGCCGGGGCCCCGATACGCGCCATGATCTTCATGTTGGCCACTACGTACGGGCTGTCAGTAATTTCCACCCCGTTTCGGGACAGTGGGGAGTCGATCGGCCCCATGCAATAGGGGATGACGTACATGGTCCGGCCTTCCATGCAGCCTTCAAACAGGCCGTCCACCATGGTGTGCGCCTCGTCCGGGTCCATCCAGTGGTTGTTGGGACCCGCGTCTTCCTCGTCCCGGGTACAGACGTAAGTGAGATGCTCCACGCGTGCCACGTCGGAGGGATCTGAGCGATGCAGATAGCAGTTGGGATGCGTCTCCTCGTTCAGTCTCATCAGCGTGCCGCTTTCAAGCATCTGGTCTACCATTCTGTCGAACTCGGCGTCGCTGCCGTCACACCAGACGATCTCTTCCGGCCGGGTTCGTGCTGCCACTTCGTCTACCCACTTTGCGAGGGCGTCATTCTTCGTTGTCATCTCAAATTTCCCTGTAGATTCAGTAAAAGTTTATAGAGTTCGGTGATACTGGTGAGGGCCACCGAAAATAAAAATCAGAACCGCCAATTATACATCGTGAACGTAAATATATAAGTCTTAAAACATTTTTATCCGTGCGTTTGCCGCATTCCTATCCCTAAAGAGACATGCACACATCGAGAATTGCGCGTTTGTTGTGCGAGGTGCACCGGATTCCACCGTGTGAGAGCAGAACCAGTCGGGATTCTGTATTTTTATTGGAAACCGCGCGATGAATGGAACAAACTCTCATCTCAGCAAGCCGATAGACGACAGCGCCATGGACAATCTGTATCGACTGGTCAACCTCATGCAACTGCTGCGTGACCCGGAGCGTGGCTGCCCCTGGGACAACCGCCAGACCTTCGCATCGCTGGTTCCCTATACCATCGAGGAGGTCTACGAGGTGGCGGCGGCGATCGACAAGCAGGATTTCCCGCTGCTCAGGGAGGAGTTAGGGGACTTGCTGCTGCAAATCGTTTTCTATGCGCAAATGGCAAGGGAGCAGGACCTGTTTGATCTCGATGATGTAGCGAGAAGTATCAGCGACAAGCTGGTTCGCCGTCATCCCAACATTTTTGAAGAGCAGGCCGGGCCTGGCGGGGCGACCTGGGATGACATCAAGGAGGCGGAGCGCAGGGCGAAACCGGGCTCTGGCACCTTGCTGGACGATATCCCGGATGCGTTGCCGCAGCTGCTGCGCGCCTGGAAAATTCAGGAGCGCGCGGCCTCGGTCGGCTTCGATTGGCAGGAAGCCCGGCCGGTGCTCTCGAAAATCGCCGAGGAACTCACTGAACTCGAGGAGGCGCTTGCTGCGGAGGATGCGCAAGACCGGCTCGCCGAGGAGCTGGGAGACCTGCTGTTCTCGGCAGTCAACCTGGGCCGGCACCTGGATATCAGCGCAGAAGATGCGCTGCGCAAAAGCAACGAAAAATTCCGGCGCCGGTTCCGCTGCGTCGAGCAGCAGATGGCGAAGCAGGGAAAGAGCCTGGCGAACTGCTCGATGGAAGAAATGGAGCAGGCCTGGCAAGCCGCCAAGCTCGAATAGCCCGGCAATACCGCGACCTCAGTCGAAGCGCATGGAGAAATCCACTGCCTGAATGTTCTTGGTGATGGCCCCGACGGAAATGTACTGCACCCCGGTCTTGGCCACCTCGCGGACATTGTCCAGGTTGATGCTCCCGGAAGCCTCCAGTTTTTTGCGGTCCTTGTTCAGGGCCACGGCCGCCTGCAGTTCGGACAGGGAGAAGTTGTCCAGCAAAATCGTATCTGCCTCGGTTTCCAGGGCCTCTTCAAGCTCCTCGCAGTTCTCGACCTCGATTTCAATTTTCAGCGCAGGGAAATGCTTTTTGGCCAGCCCCGCCGCCTTGTCAATCGAGCCTGCAGTGGCAATGTGATTCTCCTTGATGAGAATGGCATCGTACAGCCCCATCCGATGGTTCATGCCGCCGCCGCACTGGACGGCGTATTTCTGTGCATAGCGCATCCCCGGCAGGGTTTTGCGGGTGTCCAGGATTTGTGCGGAAGTTCCCGAGATGCGCTCAACGAATTTTCGGGTGCAGGTGGCCGTCGCCGACAGGGTCGCCAGGAAGTTCAGCGCGGTGCGTTCCGCACTGAGAATCGCTTTTGCCGAACCCTCCATGGTGCACACGGTCGCATCTTTTTCGATGGCATCGCCGTCCTGCATTTTCCAGTCGACCCGCAGATCGGTATCCAGCTGGCGCAGGGTTTCGTCGAACCAGTGCTGGCCGCACAGGATTGCCTCCTCCCGGCAGACCACCGCAGCCCGGGTCTGCTCCCCGGTGTTGAACAGCGACGCCGTCACATCGCCCTGTCCGATGTCCTCTTTCAGGGCGGCCCGCACGGTGCGCCAGATGTCTTTCAGCGCATCCTCGCTATGGGTGGCAGGTTTCATTTCCACACCTTATTTTCATAGCGGCTCCCTGCGATACGTTTGTCACCAGCTTTCTTTTGCACATGGCAACGTGTGGATTCCCCATGAACGGACCGGATGACGGGGGCCGGTCATGTATTCCATTGCAGGCACCGCCTGTACACTTCGGTCAGACAGCTCCTGCTTGCAATGCTACCCCGAAAACGGGAGTATATCTAATGGCCATGGACTTGCCTCTTAAGCGCTTCCAAATCAAGGCGTTATCCCACCAGGATGCACAGCAAACCTTAAAGCACGACGTGCTGGAGGGCATGCTGTGTGCACCGCGCAGCCTGCCGCCCAAGTACTTCTACGACGAGGCCGGCTCGAGGCTGTTCGATGCCATCTGCAAGACCCGGCACTACTACCTGACCCGCACCGAGTCCGCGCTGCTGAAACGGCATGCCGATGAGATCATTGCTGCTGCGCGACCGCGGACCTGCGTGGAACTGGGTGCAGGAACCTCCGTGAAAACAGAAATCCTGCTCTCCGGGCTGGCAGCCGGTTCACGACCCTTCACCTATGTGCCGATTGATGTTTGCGAGGAGATGCTGATCGAATCCGCTGCGCGCCTGCTGTACCACTACCCCCGATTGCGAATCGAAGCCCTGGCAGGCGAGTACCTGAGTGCCCTTCACGCCCTGCCCAGGCTCGACGGGCCGGTACTGTTTGTCTTCATCGGCAGTTCGATCGGCAATTTCACCGAAGCCGAGGCGATGGAGCTTCTCGCCGGGGTGTCCGGGATCATGGGTCCCGAGGATGCCTTTTTGCTGGGCCTGGACCGGGTCAAGGACAGGAAGATCCTCGAGCAGGCCTATGATGATGACGAAGGCATCACGGCCCAGTTCAACCTGAACGTGCTGCAGGTGCTGAACACCCGTCTGGGAGGAAATTTCAGGCTCGAGAACTTCTCGCACCGCGCCGTCTATCAGGAGGCCCGGGAACAGATCGAGATGTATCTGGTGGCCCGGCAGGCCCAGCAGGTTACGCTGGCAGATCTCGGCGAGACCCTGGACATTGCAGCGGGGGAGACGATCCTGACCGAAATCAGCCGAAAGTACACCCGCGCCTCCATTCGCCACCTGCTCGAAGGAAGTGCCCTCAGCGAGGACATGCACTTCGCACCCGGCGATGAGCATTTTTCGCTGGTGCTTGCAAGAAAACGATGATGCCGGGCAGCGGATGCACCCGGTGCATCAGCCCATCAGCATTTCAAGCAGGGCCTTTTGCGCGTGGAGCCGGTTTTCCGCCTCGTCCCAGACCACACTTTGCGGGCCGTTCAGGACTGCTTCGGTGACCTCTTCATCCCGGTGTGCAGGCAGGCAGTGCATGAACAGCGCATCCTTGCTTGCCAGTGCCATCAGGGACTCGCTCACCTGGTAGGCCTTGAACACGTCCAGGCGTTCATCGGCTTCCTGCTCCTGTCCCATGCTGGCCCACACGTCGGTGACAACCAGGTCAGCTCCGTCTACCGCAGCCGCAGCCTCGCCCATCAGACGGATGCGATCTCCGGCAGGCTCCAGCACGTAGGCCTTGGGAGAATACTTTTCAGGGCAGGCAATGTTCAACTGGAAGTCGAACTGGCGCGCCGCATTGATGTAGGAATGACACATGTTATTGCCGTCTCCCACCCAGGCGACCGTGGCTCCGCGGATGCTGCCCCGGTGTTCCAGCCAGGTCTGCATGTCGGCCAGCAGCTGGCACGGGTGATAGCGGTCGGTGAGCCCGTTGATGACGGGCACCGAGGAATGCGCGGCAAACGTCTCGACGTTGGCATGCTCATAGGTGCGGATCAGGACCGCATCCACCATCCGGGACAGTACCCGCGCACTGTCCTCGATGGGCTCGCCGCGACCGAACTGGGTATCGCGGGGTGACAGGAACAGCGCCTGCCCGCCCAGTTGAATCATGCCCGTCTCAAACGACACGCGGGTGCGGGTGGAGGACTTGTCAAAGACCATGGCCAGCGTCTTTTGCGCCAGCGGGGTATGGGCCTTGTCGGCTCTCAGCCACTTCTTCAGCTCGATCGCTCGCGCCAGCAGGTCTTGCAGCGTCTGCGGTGCAAGATCCAGCAGGCTGAGAAAGTGGCGCGTACTCATGGCAAATCCCCGTTGCCCGGCTTCTCGGGTTCGGCAAAGCGCTGGATGCAGCCGGCCAGGATGTCTACGAGCTGGTCGGCCTGGTCCTGCTCCAGGATCAGGGGCGGCAGCAATCGTATGACGCGCTCTGCGGTCACGTTGATCAGCAGTTTCTGCTCCAGGCACAGATCGACCAGCGGCGCGCAGGGTTGTGCAAGTTCAATCGCAAGGATCAGGCCCTTGCCGCGAATTTCCCGAACACTGGCGCAGTCCGAAAGTCGGGCCCGGAGCGCGCCGAGCAGGTAGTCCCCCAGCTCGCCTGCACGCGAACACAAATCCTGGTGCTCGATGGTGTCCAATGTTGCGAGCGCGGCCCGGCAGGCCAGCGGATTTCCGCCAAACGTGGAGCCGTGGGCTCCGGGCGAGAACAATTCTGCCACGGGCTGGCGGGCCAGGCACACCCCGATCGGCACCCCGTTTGCCAGCCCCTTGGCGGTGACCGCGATGTCCGGGAGCACGGCCTCGTGCTGGTAGCAGAACCACTTTCCGGTGCGCCCGTTGCCGGTCTGTACCTCATCCAGGATCAGCAGCGCCTCGTGGCGGTCACACAGGGCGCGCAGCCCGGACAGGTAGCCCGGGCTTGGGATGTTGATTCCGCCCTCACACTGGATCGGTTCCACCAGTACGGCCGAGCCCCCCGGATTTTCCTCCAGGGCAGCCTGCACGGCCTCCAGGTCGTCGTAGGGCACACGTGTAAAACCGGGCACCAGAGGTTCGAATCCGGACTGGAACGCCGGATTGCCGGTCGCCGTCAGGGCCGCCAGGGTACGCCCGTGGAAGCTGTTTTCGGTGACGATGACCCGTGCGTCCGGTTGCTTGCGTGCATGGGCATGTCGTCGGGCCAGCTTGATCGCGGCCTCGATGGCCTCCGCACCGGAATTGCAGAAAAAAGCCGCATCCAGTCCCGACATCTGGCAAAGCCGTGCCGCCAGTTCTTCCTGCAGCGGAATCGCGTAGATGTTGGAGGTATGCATGAGCTTGGCGCTTTGCTCGGCAATGGCCGCGCTCACGGCCGGGTGCGCGTGGCCCAGGCCGCAGACCGCAAGCCCTGACAGTGCATCGAGATAGCGCCCGTTCTTATCGTCTGCGGCATACAGCCAGACCCCGTCGCCGCGTTCGAACGCGACCGGTTTGCGCACATAGGTGCTCATCAAGTGTTTACTGTCCATCACGATCTGTCACATTGTCATTCAAATATATAAATAAAAACGGCAGCCACTCGGGCCGCCGGAATGCATGTTCACACTTTTTGTCTGGCGATCAGTAGAAGCCGGGTGCGAACTGCAGGTCAGGCGCGACCTGCGGTTCGCCTAATCTCAAATAAAGAAACCATGACCGGCTGCAACCATGCATGCCAGCATGGGGATCGAAAGGAGGGTATTGGTTCGCGAGGCCATGAAGGCGACCTGCTTGGCCTTGGCCTTTTCATCATCGCTGGCCTGCACCATGCCAAGCACTTTTTTCTGGTTGGGCCAGATCAGCACCCAGACATTGAAGATCATGATGGTGCCCAGCCAGGCGCCGACACCGATCGTCGTGATTCCCTCGGTCGCAAAGAAGTTCTGGTTAAAACCGCCGACATACTCGAGGGCCCAGGCCCCCGTCAGCCAGGTGACGACCGCAGCCCAGCGAAACCACAGCAGTGCACGGGGCGCCACATACTTGCCGATCGCGGCCGGACCTGGTCCGGACTGGTCTGCCGTCGCCTCGCCCATGGCCGGAACCTGTACGAAATTGAAGTAGTACAGCAGGCCGATCCAGACGATGCCGGCCAGAACGTGCAGCCACACGGCCAGGGACCATGCCACCAGCTCAATCGCAGGCGCAAATCCAAGACCGATCAAAATCGAAAGGACGACACCCGCAACGATCGTGCCCGTAATTGAGTTCAGGGGGTTCATGCCATACTCCTATTCAAAAGCTTTCCACTGTCTGTTCGAAACTGCTATTTTGACTTGCTGTGCATGGGTATTATAACGAATCCGCCCACTAAACTTAACCATTTATAGCCGCGACATGAACCCGATCGAGCTCAGTATTTTCGCCCGCAGGATTGATGCGGTGTGCGAAGAGATGGGCGCGCAACTGCGGTTTGCGGCCTTTTCCCCGAATATCCGGGATCGCCTGGATTTCTCCTGTGCCGTGTTCGATGTACAGGGCGGGCTGTGTGCCCAGGCCGCACATATTCCGGTGCATCTCGGCAGCATGGCTTATGCCATGCAGCAGATCGTCACACAAAGGAGCTGGGCGCCCGGGGACTTCGTTGCCCTGAATGATCCCTATCTCGGTGGCACCCATTTGCCCGATGTGACGGTGGTCTGCCCGGTGTTCATCCGGGAAAGGCTGATGGGATTCGTGGCCAACCGGGCCCACCACGCTGACATCGGCGCAGAAACCCCGGGCTCGATGCCAGTGTCCACGGACCTCTCGCAAGAGGGCGTGGTGATTCCCCCGACCGTGATCGGCCGTGGTGGTGAAATCGACCAGCAGGCGATCACCGAGCTGTTCCGCGACGCCAGGAACCTGCGCGATACGCTGGGGGACATGGCGGCACAGTGCAGCGCAAATCGGCGCGGCATCGCGCGCCTCGAGGAACTGGTCGAGAAAACCGGCGAAGCGCAGTTCCTGCAGGCGCTGGGTGAGCTCAACGACTATGGCCGGCAGATTGCCTGCGCCATGATTGCGAAAATTCCAAACGGCAGCTACACGTTTACGGACTACATGGACGATGACGGACAGGGCGGTACCGATCTGGCCATTTGCGTTTCATTGCAGGTTGGCGACGACAACATCGTGGTGGATTTCACCGGCACGGCAGCGCAGGCTGCGGGCAACATCAACTGTCCCCTGTCGGTGACGGCGGCTGCGGTGTTTTACGTATTCCGGTGCCTGATGCCGGACGAGACCCCGGCATGTGCCGGCAGCTTCGCCCCGTTCCGGCTCAAGGCGCCTTCCGGTTCGCTGCTGAATGCGAAGCGCCCGGCCGCGGTGGCGGCTGGCAACGTGGAGACCAGCTCGCGCATCGTCGATGCGGTGCTCGGCGCCCTGGGGCAGGCATTGCCCGATGCCATCCCGGCCTGCAGCCAGGGCACGATGAACAATCTGGCCCTCGGCAGCTCAAGCGACACGCCCTGGGGGTACTATGAAACCATTGCCGGAGGCATGGGCGGCTCGAAACATGCGCCCGGCCTGTCCGCCGTACAGACCCACATGACCAACACGCAAAACACCCCGGTGGAGGTCCTGGAGATCAATTTTCCGTTGCGAATCAGGCGCTACGCCATCCGTACAGGCTCGGGGGGCCGGGGCCGGCACCGCGGTGGAGACGGCCTGGTCCGGGAACTCGAATTTCTTGAGCCTGCGACGCTCACGATCCTGTCGGAACGCCGCACCCGAAGCCCCTGGGGGCTGCACGGCGGCGCTGAGGCCCGACCCGGTGCGAATTTCCTGAATGACGAACCGATGCCGGGCAAGGTCTGGCGTGAGGTGCGTGCCGGGGATTGCCTGCGCATCGAGTCGCCCGGCGGGGGTGGCTGGGGTCTTGCCAGCTGAATCCTGATGTGCGGCATCTGCGGCGAGCTGCGCCTTGACGGCACTGCGCCGGTCCCGGGCACGATCGAGGCCATGTTGCAGGCCCTGCGGCGTCGCGGGCCCGATCACGAGGGTCGCTATTTTTCCGGGGCGATCGGTCTCGGCCATCGGCGCCTGTCGGTCATCGATCTCTCGGCGAAGGCCAACCAGCCGATGTTCGATGCCGACACGCAACGCGCGATCGTGTTCAACGGCGCCATCTACAACTATCCGCAGCTGCGCGAGCAGCTGATCGCACAGGGCCACACGTTCCGCTCCCATGGAGATACCGAGGTCATCCTCAAGGCATATGCGCAGTGGGGACCGTCCAGCGTCGAAAAGCTGGTCGGGATGTTCGCCTTTGCCATCTGGGACGTGCAGGCGCAGGAGCTGTTCCTGGCCCGCGACCGGCTGGGCATCAAGCCGCTCTACTACACGCAGGACAAGGGCTTTTTCCGCTTTGCCTCGAACTCGCAGGCGCTGCTGCGCACCCGCGGGGTGGACACCCGCATCGATGCGCCTGGTCTGCACCACCACCTGAGCCTGCACGGCGTGGTGCCGGCTCCCGGCACGATCCTGCGCGGGCTGAAAAAGCTGGCCCCGGGACACACCCTGCGGGTGCCGGTGCGCGGGGCAGCGAAGACGAAGGCCTACTGGCAACTGCAGGCCGACTCCGACGGGGGCCATAAAAGTGAGCGCGAATGGCAGCATGCCATTCAGGCCGCGTTGCGCGGGGCCGTGGAAAAGCGCCTGCACGTGGCCGATGTGCCGGTGGGCGTGCTGCTGTCGGGAGGCCTGGACTCCAGCCTGCTGGTAGGTCTTCTGGCCGAGTCCGGGGCAGGCGAGTTGCGCACCTATTCGGTGGGGTTTGAAGACCAGCCTGAGGAGCGCGGCAACGAGTTCGAATACTCGGATGCGGTCGCCGAGCACTTTGGCACGCACCACCACAAGTTCCTGATCGACAACCGCGAAGTGCTCGAGCGCCTGCCGGAGGCGGTGGAACACATGGCCGAGCCCATGGTGGGCCAGGATGCGATTGCCTTCTACCTGCTGGCCGAGCAGGTCAGCCAGCACATCTCGGTGGTGCAGTCCGGCCAGGGCGCCGATGAGGTCTTCGGCGGCTACTTCTGGTATCCCAGGATGCAGGCCGAGGCCTCGTTCAGTACGGAGAGTTTTGCCAAGCACTACTTTGACCGCAGCCATGCCGAGATGCGCGAGGTGCTGCCCCCGGACCTGGTCAGCGAGGATTTCACCTCGCAGAGCGTGCAGCGATTGCTGAGGCAGGCCGGCACGCAGGAGTTTGTGCGCGCCGTGCTGCACATGGATGTCACGACCCTGGTGGTCGATGACCCCGTGAAACGCGTCGACAACATGACCATGGCGCACGGGCTGGAGGCCCGGGTGCCGTTTCTGGATCACGAGCTGGTGGAGCTGGCCATGCAGATGCCGGTGCAGTACAAGCTGGCGCAAGGGGGCAAGCACGTCCTCAAGCAGATTGCCCGGGGCCTTTTGCCGGCGCAGGTCATCGACCGCGAAAAGGGGTACTTCCCGGTGCCCGCCCTGAAGTACATCCGCGGCGAATTCGTGGAATTCATGCGCGGTGTGCTGCATTCCGAGGCCTGTCGGCAGCGCGGCCTGTTCCAGCAGGACCATGTCGAGCACCTGCTGGCCGAACCAGAGCAGCACATGACTCCGCTTCAGGGCAGCAAGTTATGGCATCTGGCCCTGCTTGAACTCTGGCTGCAGCGCAATGTGGATGTTGCGCTTGCCAGCTAGCCGCCTCACAGTACAATAGAAGGTCACAAGCGAAATGTTTCAGGAGAGTATGACCATGGATGTGTTGGATCGGATCAAGGAACAGGTGGAGTCAAATCCTGTCATCCTGTATATGAAAGGCACGCCGCAGATGCCTCAATGCGGTTTTTCGAGCCGTACCGCCGAGGCGCTCAAGGCCTGCGGTCACGAGTTCGCCTACGTGAATGTCCTGATGGACCCGGAGGTATTCGAAAACCTGCCGCGTTTTGCCGACTGGCCCACGTTCCCGCAACTCTATATCCAGGGCGAACTGGTGGGCGGGTGCGACATCACCCTGGACCTGCACGAGCGCGGTGAACTGCAGAAGTTGGTGACTGCGGCCGCCGGCAGCGACTAGACGGGTTGCCCTGGCAGCAGTTTTTTCAGGCCTGCATTTCCCACCGGTTCATCACCTCGCAGAATATCTCGGCGGTCTTTTCGGCATCGTAGACGGCCGAATGCGCACTGCTGGACTCCCAGTCGAGATTGGCGGCCACGGCAATCCTTGACAGTACGGTCTGGCCATAGGCCAGCGCGCCCAGCGTGACCGTGTCGAGGTTGCTGAACGGGTGGAAGGGATTGTTCTTGATGCCGGTGCGCTCCACGGCGGCCTTGATGAACCCGAGGTCGAAGAAGGCATTGTGGCCGACCAGGATGGCCCGGGTGCACTGGTTTTCCTGGACGTGCCTGTGGACCGGCACAAAGATTTTCTGCAGGGCCTCCTCTTCGGGCAGTGCGATCCTCAGCGGGTGGAAGGGGTCGATACCGTTGACCTCCAGCGAGGCGGGGTCCAGGTTGGCGCCTTCGAAGGGCCGCACGTGGGCCGCGATCGTGCGCTGGCAAAAAAACTGCCGCTTCTGGTTCATGCTGACGAGCACGGCAGCCACCTCAAGCAGGGCATCGGTACTGGCATTAAAGCCGCCGGTCTCCACGTCCACCACCAC
>VXPJ01000137.1:0-23979 GCA_009839635.1 Pseudomonadota bacterium | reverse complement strand
CACCACCACCGGGCAAAAGCCGCGAAAGCGGTTGCCAAGAGGAACGCAATCCTGGGACGGTGTGTAACTCATCGGTGATTTGTCAAAGCGGGTTGCAGCTTTAGGCTATAATTCGCAGGGCGGGTTCGCCCGGTCATTTCATCCACTGTTCAAACGCATAGTATGTCATCAGTTCGAAAAGTTGTACTTGCCTATTCAGGCGGTCTGGACACCTCGGTCATCCTCAAGTGGCTGGCCGAGACGTACCAGTGCGAGGTCGTGACGTTCACCGCGGATATCGGCCAGGGCGAGGAAATTGAGCCCGCACGCGCCAAGGCCGAGGCCCTCGGTGTCCAGGAGGTCTACGTCGAGGATCTGTGCGAGGAATTCGTGCGCGATTTCGTCTTCCCCATGCTGCGGGCCAATGCCGTGTATGAAGGGGAGTACTTGCTCGGCACCTCGATTGCCCGTCCCCTGATCGCCAAGCGTCTGGTGGAAATTGCCCGCGAGGTGGGCGGCGATGCCATTGCGCACGGGGCCACGGGAAAGGGCAACGACCAGGTGCGCTTTGAACTCGGCGCCTACGCACTGGATCCGGAGATCAAGGTCATCGCACCCTGGCGTGAATGGGACCTGAACTCGCGCGAGAAACTGCTGGAATATGCCGCCCGACACGACATCCCCATTGAACAAAAACAGGGCCACTCCTCGCCGTATTCCATGGATGCCAACTTGCTGCACGTCTCGTATGAGGGAGGCGGGCTGGAGGATCCCTGGGCGGAGCCCGAGGAGGGCATGTGGCAGTTGACCTGTTCCCCTGCGAAGGCCCCGGACGAGCCCCGCTACGTTGAAATCGGGTTCGAGCAGGGCGATGCGGTCAGCCTGGACGGCGAGCGCCATACCCCGTCACAACTGCTGCGCGAACTGAATGCCATCGCCGGCATGCACGGCATCGGCCGCCTGGATATCGTAGAGAACCGGTATGTCGGCATGAAGTCGCGCGGCTGTTACGAAACCCCGGGAGGCACGCTCTTGCACAAGGCCCACCGGGCCATGGAGTCCGTGACCCTGGACCGGGAAGTCGCACACCTGAAAGACGAGCTGATGCCCCGCTATGCCGCCCTGGTCTACAACGGCTACTGGTGGAGTCCGGAGCGCGCCGCCATGCAGAAGCTGATCGATGCCACGCAGGTCGAGGTGAGCGGTACGGTGCGTGCCAAACTGTTCAAGGGCAGTGTGCAGATCGTCGGGCGAAAATCGGAAACACGCAGCCTGTTTGATCCGAGCATTGCCACGTTCGAAGACGATAAAGGGGCTTACAATCAACAGGATGCGGACGGTTTCATAAAATTGAATGCCCTGCGGATGCGAATTATGGCAAAATCCAAGGCCTCGCAAAGCTGAATGACTGGATGCACGGGTTGAAACAGGGATGAAGACGGGTTCGTGGCGCGCTGGGGTGATTCTTGTGGGCGTGCTGGCGTGCCTGTGCGCTGCAGCAGAGGATTCGGTTCAGCATCCGAAAGACCCCTGGGAAGGACTGAATCGCACGGTATATGCCTTCAACGACACCGTGGACCGGCTCGTGCTGAGTCCGGTGACCCGGGGCTACCAGGCGGTGGCGCCGGACGCGGTCGAAACCGGTATCAACAACTTCTTCTCGAACCTCGACGACATTGGCGTAGCCACCAACAACCTGTTGCAGCTCAAGTTTGCCGAGGCGGGTTCGGACACCGGCCGTGTGCTGGTCAACACGACACTCGGCCTGCTGGGGTGGTTTGATGTGGCCAGTCAGCTCGGCCTGACCAAGCACAATGAGGATTTCGGGCAGACCCTGGGGTACTGGGGGATCGGTACCGGGCCTTACCTGGTGCTGCCGTTTTTGGGTCCCAGCAACCTGCGTGATGCCCCGGGCAAGCTGGCCGACATCACCCTGTGGATGAACACCTTGCCGGAACTTTCGGCCTCGGAGGAAACGGCGCTGGTTTCGTTCAATGTCATCAACGAGCATAGCCAGTACCTGAAACTGGAGGCCAGAACCGATGAACTCGGGCACGAGCGTTACGTTTTCATCCGCGACGCCTACCTGGATAACCGTGAGTTCCTGGTCCGCGATGGCCAAATCCCCCTGGATGATGATCTCTACGAAGAGCTGGATGACGAATAGTGCCGGATTACACGGGTTTTAACTGTCCTGCCTCAAGCTGCTATGATCACGGCGTCAGCGCCATGGACACACCGAACTCTGGAGTTTGCGCATGAACAGAAAAGCGCTTGAAATACTGGCTGGCGGTCGCTATCTGCAGGAAGACGCGGTTGCGGACAGTGAAGATCGGGATCCCGAACTTGAGGCCGGGGTGCGCAAGGTGTTGCAACTGCTCGGCGAGAATCCCGGGCGTGACGGCCTGCTCGATACCCCCAAGCGCGTCTCCAGGGCGCTGCATTTCTTGACCAGTGGCTATGAGCTCAGCGTTTCTGATGTGGTCAGCGATGCCCTGTTCGAAGAGCACTGCGAGGAGATGGTGATCGTCAAGGACGTGGAATTCTATTCCCTGTGCGAGCATCACATCCTGCCGTTCTATGGCCGTGCGCACATTGGCTACCTGCCCAAGGAGCGCGTCATCGGCTTGAGCAAGATTGCGAGGGTCGTGGACGTGTTCGCGAGGCGCCTGCAGGTGCAGGAAAGGTTGACCACGCAGATCGCAAGTGGCCTGCTGGATGTGCTCGATGCATACGGCGTGGCCGTGGTGCTCGAGGCCAGTCATTTTTGCATGATCATGCGCGGCGTGCAGAAGCAGAACAGCAAAACGGTCACCAGCTCCATGCTTGGAGCCTTCCGCGACGACTCCCGCTCGCGTGCCGAATTCATGGAACTGATCCGGTAGTACCGCGAACTCGCGGGACCGTGATCCCGCATACCCGCAGTGTGTTACGGCAGGACCCGTTTGAAAGGCTTGACCACCACCTGTTCATAGACCCCTGCTGCAATGTAGGGATCGGCATCGGCCCACGCCTGCGCTGCCTGCAGGGACTCGAATTCGGCTACGATCAGGCTGCCCGTGAAGCCGGCCTCTCCCGGGTCGGGACTGTCCACCGCCGGGTGGGGCCCCGCCAGCACCAGGCGGCCCTGGTCTTTCAACGCGTCAAGGCGCGCGATATGCTGGTCTCGGACCGACTTTCGCTTGGCTAGACTGTCTGCTACGTCCTGGCTGATAATGGCATAAAGCATGATGGTTCATTCAGGGGTGGGGGCCGCTGGGTGTCCTGAAGGACCCGGACCACAGATACATATTTGTTGCGCAAAGGATAGCAGATTAAGCGCTCACTACGTACCCGGAGAGCGTCTTATGCGCGTATAATCCTTCTTGAGCCATCGCTTCTTCTTGTATGTCCCAGTATTTCGTCATCCATCCGAAAACGGCACAGAAACGCTTGATCCAGCGTGCCGTGCAGATCATCGACCAGGGCGGGCTGATCGTGTATCCGACCGACTCCTGCTATGCGCTCGGCTGTCACATCGGCGACAAGCACGCCATGCAGAGAATCCGCAGGATTCGCCAGGTCAATGAGAAACATCACTTCACCCTGGTATGCCGGGACCTGTCGGAGCTCTCCACCTATGCCATGGTGGATAACAGCGCCTACCGGCTCATGAAGCGCTGTACACCGGGACCCTACACCTTCTTGCTGAAGGCGACCCACGAGGTGCCGCGCCGCCTGCTGTCCCCCAAGCGCAGGACCATCGGGCTGAGGGTGCCCGACCATGCGGTGGCCCTGCAGCTGTGCGAAGAGCTCGGCGGGCCCTTGATGAGCAGCACGCTGATACTGCCCGGCGATGCCGAACCGATGTCGGACCCGCAGACCATGCGCGAGCGCCTGGAACATGAGGTGGACCTGGTCATCGATGGTGGCTATTGCGGGGTGAAGGCCACGACCGTCATCAACCTGACGACGGAAAGCCCCACTATTGAACGGCAGGGGAAAGGGGACACGGGCTGGCTGGTGGATGCCGCTTGATGCAACTTGCCTGCGATGCGGCGTATAATAAACGCTTGCCGATGAATGTCATGCAAACCATTGCCATCTGGGCCATCCCGGTCCTGCTGGCTATCACGCTACATGAAGTTGCGCATGGCTGGGTCGCCAAGCAGTACGGCGATCCCACGGCGGCCATCCTTGGCCGACTGAGCCTCAACCCTCTACGACACATTGATCCCCTGGGCACCGTTCTGGTACCGATCGTTCTGGTCGTGCTGGTGGGGTTTGGCTTCGGCTGGGCCAAGCCCGTACCGGTGAATTTTGCGCAGTTGCGAAACCCCAAGCGGGACATGATCTGGGTGGCGGCGGCAGGCCCTGCAGCCAACGTGGTGATGGCCCTCGGCTGGGCCCTGATCATGAAGCTGGGATTTCTGTTGCTGGACCAGTCGCAGTGGGTTGCCATGCCGTTGATCCTGGCCGGGCAGGCAGGGATCGTCATCAACCTGGTACTTTGCCTGGTCAACCTGATCCCCATACCGCCACTGGATGGCGGGCGAATCCTGGCGGGGCTGGCGCCTGCACGTTTTCTGCCGGCGCTTGAAAAAGTGGAACCCCTGGGGATGCTGATTGTGTTCGGGCTGCTGGCCCTCGGGGGCCTGACGTTCATCCTGCATCCGCTGTTGCAGTTTTTCTCCTCTGTCATAGGCAGACTGTTCGGAATCCCTGTCTGAAACCGATGAACCCGGACTCTTCGCAAAACCAGCGCGTGCTTTCAGGCATGCGCCCGACCGGGGCATTGCACCTCGGACACCTGCACGGCGTGCTGTACAACTGGCTCAAGCTGCAGCACACGCACGAGTGCTTTTTCTTCGTCGCCGACTGGCACGCCCTGACCACCGAGTACGACAATTCCCGGGTCATCTCCCAGAGCGTGATGGACATGGTGGTCGACTGGCTTGCAGTGGGCGTCAATCCGAATGCGGCCACCCTGTTCGTTCAGTCGCACATCCCGGAACATGCGGAACTGCACCTGTTGTTGTCGATGATCACGCCACTGGGCTGGCTGGAGCGCGTGCCGACCTACAAGGACCAGCAGGAAAAGCTCAAGGAGAAGGACCTGGCGACCTACGGGTTTCTGGGCTACCCGCTTTTACAGAGTGCGGATATTCTGGTATACAAAGCAAGTCATGTGCCCGTCGGTGAAGACCAGGTGGCGCATGTCGAGCTGACTCGCGAGGTGGCACGGAGGTTCAATTTCCTGTATGGGAAGGCACCGGATTTCGAGGAGAGGGCAAAGCTTGCCATTGCCAAGATCGGCAAGAAGAATGCCAAGCTGTACCGCCAGTACCGCAAACGGTATCAGGAACAGGGAGACCAGGAGTCCTTGGAGATAGCGCACGCCTTGCTGCAGAGCCAGCAGAATATCTCGATCCGTGACCGCGAGTGCCTGTTCGGCTATCTGCGGGGTGAAGGGAAAACCATCCTGCCCGAACCCCAGCACCTGCTCGCCAAGACCCTGAAGATGACTGGCCTGGACGGGCAGAAGATGTCCAAGTCCTATCAGAACACCATCTCCCTGCGCGAAGAGGCGGCTGTTACCGAAAAGAAAATACGCACCATGCCGACCGACCCGGCCCGGGTGAAGCGCACCGACCCTGGCGATCCGCAAAAGTGCCCGGTCTGGCAACTGCACAAGATCTATTCCTCCGACGAGGTCCAGCACTGGGTACAGGAAGGTTGTCGCAGTGCCGGCATCGGCTGCATTGAATGCAAGCAGCCGGTCATCGATGCCGTCGAGTCCGAGCTCAAGCCGATCCGTGAGCGCGCCCACGAGTATCAGCAGGATGCATCCACCGTGCGCGGTATCATCCGGGAAGGCTGTGACAAGGCCAGGGAGGTGGCACGTGCCACCCTGGACGATGTCCGCGAGGCCATTGGGATGGCCTACGGGTAGCTGCCATGAGAAAGGCCGATTCCCAGTCACCGGATCACCCGCAGGCGGAGCTGCCGTTTGCCGTCGTCAAGGGCGAGCCGATCACGGTTCCCCCCGAAGACCTGTACATTCCTCCCGATGCTCTGGAAATCTTTCTGGATGCCTTTGAGGGCCCGCTGGATCTGTTGCTGTACCTGATCAAGCGCCAGAACCTGGACATCGTGGCCCTGCCCATCCTCCAGATCACGCAGCAGTACATGGAATACATCGGCCTCATGAAGGAGATGCGCCTGGAGCTCGCCGCCGAGTACCTGGTCATGGCCGCCATGCTGGCTGAGATCAAGTCACGCATGCTGCTGCCCCAGGCCCCGATTGAGGAGGACGAAGAGGACCCGCGTTCTGAACTGATCCGAAGGCTGCAGGAATACGAGAGGTTCAAGCAGGCCTCGGAACAGATCGATGCGCTGCCGCGCATGCACCGGGATACGTTCGGGGTGTCCGTCATCCAGACCGAACACAACCTCGAGCGACCGCGCCCGGACGTGGATTTCAAGGAATTGCTGTTCGCCTTCCAGGAAGTCATGCAGCGCGCGCAGATGTTTGCCAGTCATCATATCGAGCGCGAGCGCCTGTCGGTGAGGGAGCGCATGTCCAGCATACTGAGCATGCTGGGCGTGGAGGATTTTGTCGAGTTTCCCCGGCTGTTCGATCCGCAGGAAGGGCGCGGTGCGGTCATCGTAACGTTCCTGGCGCTGCTGGAACTGCTGAAAAACCATGCCATTGAACTGGTCCAGTCCAAGCCCTTCGCGCCCATCTATGTCAAGCCGGCGGTCAAGGGCCCCGTGGAGGAGCACAGCGATGAATGATACCGAAGTCAAACGAGTCATCGAGGCGGCCCTGATGGCTGCGGATGGCGCACTGAGCATCGACCGGCTGATGCGCCTGTTCGAGCAGGACACCGACCAGCCGGGCCGGGTGCAGGTGAGGGCGGCCATTGCCGACCTGCAGCGCGACTGCGAGGGCCGGGGTGTCGAGCTTCGCAAGGTGGCCAGCGGCTGGCGTTACCAGACCCGCGCCGACGTGCAGCCCTGGGTGGCGCGTCTGTGGCAGGAAAAGCCTCCGCGCTATTCACGGGCCCTGCTTGAGACCCTGTCACTGATTGTGTACCGCCAGCCGATCACGCGCGGGGAGATTGAGGAGGTGCGCGGGGTCAGCGTCAGCAGCAATATCATCAAGACCCTGCTCGAGCGCGAGTGGGTACGCGTAGTGGGCCACAAGGAAGTTCCCGGGCGCCCGGCCCTGTACGGCAGCACCCAGCAGTTCCTCGATTATTTCAACCTGAAGTCGCTGGAAGAGATGCCGAGCCTCGCCGAGCTGAAGGATCTGGACCTGGCGCATCCGGAACTGGATCTGCCGAGCCCGCAAAAAGATGAAAAATCCCCCTTGCGCGTGGTGGCGGACTCCGGGGACCTGGTGGAGGCCCAGGAAACCCGTCATTGACTTCGCACCCCGGGCGCCGCTCCCGGCCCCCGGCATGCCCCGGTAGCCTCACCCAAAGTACCGCAGGTGTCACAACGGATTCAAAAACGACTGGCCCACCTGGGGATTGCCTCACGCCGGCAGATTGAAAGCTGGATTGCATCGGGCGATGTGCTGGTCAATGGCCGGCGTTGCCTGCCGGGGCAGTGCATCCAGGGCGATGAACGTATCCTGGTGTGCGGTACCCTGGTGGACCTGCACGCGCGCGTTCCCACCCGGGTCCTCCTGTACCACAAGCCGGTCGGTGAGATCGTCACCCGCAGCGACACGCAGCAGCGCACCACGGTGTTCGAGCGACTGCCGTCCCTGGATTCGGGCCGCTGGGTCGCGGTAGGCCGCCTGGACCTCAACACCTCGGGCCTGTTGCTGCTGACTACCGACGGTGCGCTGGCACATGCGTTGATGCACCCCGGAAGCGGCCTGGAGCGTGAATACCGCGTGCGTGTGCGAGGAACGATCACGGAGAAAATGGTGTCCGGGCTGCGCTCGGGTGTGGAACTCGAGGACGGCACAGCCCAAATGGACGTGCTGGATGTGCAGGCATCCACAGGGACCAACATTTGGTGTCGGGCCGTGCTGCACGAAGGGCGAAACCGCATCGTGCGCAGGCTGTGGGAGTCACAGGGACTGGAAGTCAGCCGCCTGGTCAGGATCCGCTTCGGCCCGCTCCGTTTGCCGGATACACTTCGTGCCGGTACATCGCTTGAGTTGTCGCCCGTCGAGGTCGGACAGCTGTATCGCGCCATCGGCAAAAGCCCAGGTCATGCGCAAGGCCAGCAACCCTAACCTGCATGCACGAGGGCGGTGGGCCGTGCGGGCCCATGCGGCGTTACTTGAGCAACACGGCCAGCAGGACTGGTGGCCGGCCGAGGACAGGTTTGAAATCATGGTCGGGGCCATCCTCACGCAAAATACGGCCTGGACGAACGTCGAGAAGGCTATTGCAAATCTGAAGGGCGCCGACATGCTGCGCGCCGATACCATCGTGCAGGCCGCCCCCGACGTGCTGGCCCAGTTGATCCGCCCATCCGGTTATTTCAATGTGAAGGCCAGGCGGCTTGCGTGCTTTTGTGACTGGTATGTACGTGCGGGTGGCTACCAAACGCTGCGTTACTGGCCCACGCAGCGTTTGCGAAAGGCTCTGCTTGGCGTGCACGGGGTGGGTCCGGAGACCGCCGATGACATGCTGCTGTACGCTTTTCACCGGCCGGTGTTCGTGATCGATGCCTACACGCGCAGGATCTTTGCCCGCCTGGGGACCATCCGTGGGGATGAGGCGTACGAGGAGCTTCGTGCGGCCTTCGAACACCAGCTGGCCGGGGGCACCAGGAACTTCGCACAGCTCCACGCCCTGATCGTGCGCCATGGCAAGGACGTCTGCCGGCCTGCACCGAGGTGCGGGGCCTGCTGCCTGAATGCGATCTGCCGGTTTTACCGGCACCGGCATCAGCCGGTGTAGTCGGGATTCACCTTGTAGTTGGTACCCGTGGTGCCCCAGCTGTCCGGTCCGATGAAGTACAGGTAGGGGGCGATAATGTCTTGCGGCTGCGCGTAGGATTTCGGGTCCACCCCGGGGAAATGCGCGATTCTGAGCTTGGTGGACACTGGGGCCGGGTCCACGCCGTTCACGCGAATGGGCTTGTCGCCGTCAAGTTCGTGCGCCAGCACCTCCATCAGTCCTTGCAATGCAGTCTTGGCCACGGCATAGGCCCCCCAGTACGCGCTGGTGCAGGCGTGGTTGGAAAACACGATGCTGGGGTCTGTCGAGGCCTCGAGCAGCGGAATGCAGCAGCGAACCAGCAGGAATGCCGCATGCTGGTTGATGGTCACGGTGCGAAGCCAGGTGTCGAGCGGATAATTTCTCACACCCTGCAGGGCCGCAATGTAGCCCGCGTTGATCACCAGCGAATCCAGCGGGCTGTCCTGCTTGTCTAGGAATTCCGCAAAGCGCAGATAATCGATTTCACCTGAGCGCGCGTGGTCCATCGCATAGTGCAGGTGGACCGGGCCGGAGTCCCGGGTCAGCTGCTGGCGCAGCTTCTCCAGTTTGCGCTCGTTTCTGGACATCAGCACGAGCCGGGCCCCGTGTTCGGCGCAAGCCGATGCGAGCGCTTGGCCGATGCCGCCTGTGGCCCCGGTAATGAGTACCAGACGACCTTCAAGGCTGCCCATGTCCATGCGGTAATCGTTAAGCTGCAGGTTCAAGAGAGGTGAAGTCCAGGTGGCCCTCAGGCATGGTCGGCCTTGTCTTTTATACGAGCAGACGATTCGACCATTTTCAGCTCGGGAATCTCTTTTTTCTTCTCGATTCCAAGCTCGTCGAACTTTCGCGCACCCGGCAGCACCTGCCGGTCCAGCGAGCCGGTCGCCTTGTTGAACTGCTCCACGCTGGCATCCAGGTTCTTGCCCAGTTTCTGCAGGTGTTCTACGAAAGTGGCCAGGCGTTTATACAACTCCTCGCCCAGTGTCCTAATCTCCTCGGCGTTTTTCGCAACCGACTGCTGGCGCCATCCGAAGGCGACCGCGCGAAGCAGGGCGATGATGCTGGTGGGAGTGGCGAGGATCACCTTGTTGGTCAGTGCATCTTCCAGCAGTTGCGGATCCAGTTCGAGGGCTGCGGCGAGGAACTGCTCCCCGGGGATGAACAGCACGATAAAGTCCGGGGAATGGCTGAACTGGTTCCAGTAGGCCTTGCTGGCCAGCTCTCGCATGCGCTCTCGCACATGGCGCGCATGCCGGTGCAGCAACTCCTCCCGCTCTTTGCTGTCCCGGGTCTGGACCGCGCTCAGGTAGGCGTCCAGCGGTGTTTTCGCATCCACGATCAACTCCCTTTGGTCCGGCATTCGAACCACCATGTCCGGGCGCATGCGGCGGTCATCTTCCTCGCCTGACTGCTGTTCATAGAAGTCGCAGTAGTTCACCATGCCCGCGAGCTCGGCAATGCGCCTTAGCGTCAACTCACCCCACTGTCCGCGCACCTCGGGACGTCGCAGGGCCTGCACCAGGTTCTGGGTCTCTGTACGCAGTTCGCTCTGGGATTCGTTGATCAGCTTGAGATGTTCTGTCAGCGAGCCGTACGACTCCTTGCGTTCCTTCTCGATCGCCCGGATCTGGGATTCCGTCTGTTTCAGGGCCTCGTTGATGGGCGCCAACAGGGTTTCAATGGCCTTTTCCTTCTTCTCAAGGCTGGCTTCCGCCTGGATCTGGTATTGCGAGAGCTTCTCCTTGGCCAGCCTGAGGAAATTCTCGTTGTTGGACTGCAGGGCCTGCTGTGACAGGCTCGTGAAGGTTTGCTGCAATTGCAGGCTGACCGCCTCGATGCTCTGCAGCTTCTCGGCATGGCGCTCTTTTTCAAGTTCGAGCTGCATGCGAAGGCGTTGGACCTCGGCTTCAAGGGCATCGAGGGCCCTGCGCTTTCGAAGGTGCACCAGCCATGCGCCGAGCGCGGCACCGAGCACGAACAGGCAGGTACCGAGCAGGGCCAGCAGGCCGGGATGTTGGAGGTCTGTGACGGGCATGGCAGCAGCAGGCTCAGCCGTGCAGGCTCAGCCAGTCCTTCAGTTCCAGAGCTGCCTCGAGCACCACGTCCGCGCCCCAGGCATGCGGGTCCTGGTGGTCCTGGATGTAGCCGTAGGCCGCCACCGCCGTTTTCATGCTGGCTGCCTTGCCGGCCTGGATGTCGCGCGGGTCATCGCCCATGTAGAGGCATTCGGCCGGGTCGACCTGCAGCAGGTCTGCGGCTCTTGAGAGCGGCTCGGGGCGGGGTTTTCTCTCCGGCAGCGAGTCCCCGCTGATGGTGCAGCTTGCCCGTGGGGTGAGCTGCAGTTTCTCGACCAGCGGCTCGGTCAGCCAGCCCGGCTTGTTGGTGACGATGCCCCAGGGCAGCCCGGCCTCGTCCAGGTGGTCGAGTAGCGCCAGCACGCCCGGGAACAGGCGCGTCTTGTCATGCAGGCGGCGGGCATAGATCTGCAGGAACTCATCGCGAAGCTGCAGCGTCTCGTCGGCGTCCAGGGTACCGTTGTAGCCGAGCTTGATCAGCGCGAGGCCTCCCCGCGAGGTGTGTTTTCGCACCTCCTGGTAGTCCAGCGTTTGACGGCCGTGACGCATCAGCAATTCATTCAGGGAATCGCTCATGTCCGGGGCCGTATCGGCCAGAGTCCCGTCAAGGTCGAAAAGGACCGCACGCACCTGGGATGGACTGGGCATGTGGAAAGGCTAGGTGGACCTGCAGGCATGCACCAGGTAGTTGGTGCCCAAGTCATCGGACAGGCGATAGGTCTTGTTCAGCAGGTTGTAACTCATCCCCCGGATCTCCTGCGCATACATGCCGGCACGGCGAATCCAGCGGTCGAGTTCGCCCGGGCGGATCAGCTTCTCGTATTCGTGCGTGCCGCGGGGCACCATCTGCATGACGTATTCGCCGCCCACGATCATGACCAGCAGAGCCCTGAGGTTGCGGTTGATCGTGGAGAAGAACACGTCGCCACCCGGTTTGACCAGTTGCGCACTGGCCTCGACGATGGCAGACGGGTCCGGCACATGCTCGAGCATCTCCAGGCAGGTCACCACATCAAACGATGCGGGCTCCTGCTCGGCCAGTGCCTCGGCTGCGATCGACTGGTATTCGATCTCAAGTCCCTGTTCGCTTGCATGCGCGCGGGCTACGGCCAGGGAGGCCTCGCCCAGGTCGATCGCCTTGACCTCGGCCCCTCGCCGAGCCAGGCCTTCTGCCAGGATGCCGCCGCCGCAGCCGATGTCCAGCGCCTTCTTGCCGGCCAGTTCCGCGCGGTCCTCGATAAAGTCCAGGCGCAGGGGATTGATGTCATGCAGGGCCTTGAACGCCCCGTCCCTGTCCCACCAGCGCTGTGCCAGCGCTTCGAATTTCGCCAATTCGCTTTCGTCAAGATTCGAGGGTGTAGACAGCATGCTCTTATGCTCGGGGATCCTCCGGGTGGAAGGCATCGGGTTGCGGTTACCTATAGTGTAACGCGATACATCAGTGGATGTTTTTGCCGTTCGAGATTTTTTTGTTCCAGTCCCGGGTTTCGGCCAAGATGTGCTCGGCATCCAGGGTCTGCAACTGCCGCTCGTGCAGCAGCAGCCCGCCTTCCACCCAGACATCACACACCTGCGCCCGTTGCGTGGCATAGACCGCATGTGCCACCGGGTCGTACAGCGGCTGTGCCTCGATCTGTTCGATGTCGATGACGGTGATGTCCGCGGCCTTGCCGACTTCCAGTGATCCGGTCCTGTCGTCGATCCCCAGGGCTTTCGCGGCATTGATCGTGGCACATCGCAGGGCAGTGTGGGCCGGCAGGGCCGCTGCATCGCCTGCCACGCCCTTGGCCAGCAGGGCCGCGGTTTGCATTTCTCCCAGAAGATCCAGGTCGTCGTTGCTCGAGCAGCTGTCGGTGCCGACGGTGACGTTCACTTGGGCATTGAGCAGCTTTTGCACTGGGCAGAAGCCGCTGGCCAGTTTCAGGTTCGACTGCGGACAGTGCACGATGCTGGCCCCGACCTCGGCCAGCAACTCGATTTCCTCGTCTTGCAGCTGCGTCATGTGCACGGCCACCAGCCGCTCGTTGACCAGCCCGAGATCGTGCAGGCGCTGCAGGGGCCGGCACTGGTACTGCTCCAGGCTCATCGAGATTTCGTTTTCGGTTTCATGCAGGTGGATGTGGACCGGCAAGCCATACTCGTGCGCCAGCTCGGCGACGCGTTTCAGCGGGCCGTCGGAGACCGTGTAGGGGGCGTGCGGGGCCAGCGTGCACTGCACCCGGGACGGGGTGCTGTGGCGGTGATACAGCTCTAGCCCCTTGTCCAGGTACTCGCTGGCATCCTTGGCGTAGGCGGTGGGAAAGTCCAGCACGATCATGCCCAGATGCGCGCGCATGCCGGACTGCATCACTTCTTCTGCCGCGATCTCGGCAAAGAAGTACATGTCGTTGAAGCAGGTGATGCCGCCGCGAATCATCTCGGCTATGGCAAGCCGCGTGCCGAGGCGGGCAAAATCCTCGTTGCACCACTTTTGTTCGGCGGGCCAGATGTGGTCGTTGAGCCACTCCATCAGGGGCAGGTCGCTGGCCATGCCGCGAAACAGGGACATGCCGGCATGGGTGTGCGCGTTGATGAGCCCGGGTATGACAAGGTGATGATCGTACGTATATGATGCATCAGATGAGTATCGGCTCTTTGCGTCAGCACTCGGAAGGATGTCGACGATGCCCCCTTCATGCACCGCAATGGCGGTATCGTCCAGCGCTTGTCGATGGTCATCGACGGGGATGACATGCTTTCCATGAATCAGGGTGTCTACGTGTTTCATTGTGCGTCCTGCAGGTCGGGGCGTGGCTTCATCGGGGAACGGCCCACGCATTATGCTATGGCATGCTTTGTACAGGCAATACGGCCCGCGCACCCGCGCCGCCGTGATCATCAACCAGCATGGCCTCGCTAGCCGATCAGGCCATCCGCTGGCACGAGGGCCGTCTGGTACTGCTGGATCAGAGGGTGCTGCCGAATCAGGTCGAGTTCGTTGAATGCACCCGGGTCGGTGAGGCGGTGGATGCCATTCGCGAGATGGTGGTGCGCGGGGCACCGGCCATCGGCGTGTGTGCGGCTTACGGGGTAGCGCTTGCAGCACGCGAACATTTCGCAGTCTCGCCCAAGGACTGGATCGAGCACATGGAAGCGGACCTGCATGCGCTGGTACAGGCGCGCCCCACGGCCGTCAACCTGAAATGGGCCATCACGCGCATGCGCGATGTCATACAACACACGGGTCCAGGGGATCCCGAACCGGTATTACTGAAGGCGGCCCGCAAGCTGCACCTCGAAGACGTGCAGGCGAACCGCGCACTGGGAGAGCACGGCGCCTCGCTGCTCAAGGACGATGCAGTGGTGCTGACCCACTGCAATGCAGGCGCCTTGGCCACCGGAGGCTACGGCACCGCCCTGGGGGTCATTCGCAGCGCGCATGCACAACACAAGATCAAGACCGTATACGCCGATGAAACCCGGCCCTGGTTCCAGGGCACCCGGTTGACTGCCTGGGAGTTGCTGCAGGACAACATCCCGGTCACGGTGATCTGTGACAGCGCCGCCGCCAGCCTGATGCGCGAGCAACAACCCGCCTGGGTCATCGTGGGCGCGGACCGAGTCGCACGAAATGGGGATGTGGCCAACAAGATCGGCACCTATGCACTGGCCTTGATGGCCCGCGAGCACGGCGTGGGCTTCATGGTGGCCGCCCCCACCAGCAGCATCGATCTTGAGGCCGCTTCCGGGGCTGCGATTGAGATCGAGGAGCGCTCGCAGCGCGAGCTCACGGAATATCACGAGGTAACGCTTGCCCCGGCAAAGGCCGAGGTCTGGAACCCGGTATTCGATATCACGCCTGCCGGGCTCGTGACAGCACTGGTCACCGAAAAAGGGGTGGTGCACGCACCCTGCGAGGAGAAAATCCTGGCCCTGTTGCAGGGCTGAGCAAAAAATCCCTTTTTTCTTCTGGCCACAGAAAATAACGTGGTTGTAAAATTCTGAATTTTGCTTCCAGGGCATTTCTATTTCGTTTTGGATGCCTTTTTTTCAACGCTACTATTCGGGACGTATGTTATACTTTAGGGCCTGAAAATGAGTATTAAGCCCCTCCCCGCGTTTCGCTAATGGCTGTCATCGCCAAAGAAGTCCTTTCCGTCAATCTCGAGGACGAGATGCGCCAGTCGTATCTCGATTACGCCATGAGCGTGATCGTCGGGCGCGCCCTGCCTGATGTGCGTGACGGCCTGAAGCCGGTGCACCGACGGGCTCTGCACGCCATGAACGAGCTCGGCAATGACTGGAACAAGCCGTACAAGAAATCCGCGCGGGTCGTAGGCGATGTCATCGGCAAGTACCACCCGCACGGGGAGTCAGCCGTGTACGACACCCTGGTGCGCATGGCGCAACCGTTTTCCATGCGCTACATGCTGATCGACGGGCAGGGCAATTTTGGTTCGGTGGACGGCGATGCGCCGGCCGCCATGCGCTACACCGAGGTGCGCATGGCAAGAATCACCCACGAGATCCTGGCCGACCTGGACAAGGAGACGGTTGATTTCGCATCCAACTACGACAACTCCGAATCCGAGCCGACGGTGTTGCCCACCCGGATTCCCAACCTGCTGGTCAACGGCTCCTCGGGGATCGCGGTGGGAATGGCGACCAACATTCCGCCACACAACCTGACCGAAGTGATCAACGCCTGCATTGCCCTGATTGAGAATCCCGCCATGGACGTCTCGGAACTGATGCAGCACCTGCCCGGGCCGGATTTCCCGACGGCGGCCATCATCAACGGCCGGGAAGGCATCCATGAGGCCTACAGCACGGGGCGCGGTCGCGTGCACATGCGTGCCCGCACCCACATCGAGCAGGATGCCAAGAGCGGTCGCGAGCGCATCGTGGTCACCGAGCTTCCGTACCAGGTGAACAAGGCTAACCTGATCGTCAAGATTGCCGACCTGGTCAAGGAGAAGCGCCTGGAAGGTATCGCTGCCAACGGCCTTCGGGATGAGTCGGACAAGGACGGCATGCGCATCGTCATTGAACTGCGCCGCGACGAGGTCAGCGGGGTCATCCTCAACAACCTGTTCAAGCACACGCCCATGCAAAGCGTTTTCAGCATGAACATGGTGGCTCTGGTGGATGGCCAGCCCAGGCTGCTCAACCTCAGGCAGATCCTGCAGGTGTTCATCCGCCACCGCCGCGATGTCGTCACCCGCCGCACTATTTTCGAACTGCGCAAGGCACGCGAACGGGCTCACATTCTCGAAGGCCTGGCCGTGGCCCTGACCAACATCGACGAGATCATCGCGCTCATCAAGGGCTCAGCCAGCCCGGCCATCGCCAAGGATGAGTTGATCGCCAGGGCCTGGAAGCCCGGCGAGGTCACCCGCATGCTGGAGCGCTCCGGGGCCGATGTTTCGCGCCCGGAAGGCCTGGAGGAAGAATACGGGATGCAGGGCGAAGAGTACCGCCTGTCGCCGGCCCAGGCCCAGGCCATTTTGGATTTGCGCCTGCACCGCCTCACCAGCCTGGAGCAGGACAAGATCGTCAAGGACTACGGCGACCTGCTCGACAAGATCAGCGACCTGCTGGACATTCTGCGTGACCCGGAGCGGCTCATGCAGGTCATCCGCGAAGAGCTGGAGACCGTACGTGAACAGTACGGAGATGCGCGGCGCACGGAAATCTCCGAGGAGCGGGTTGACCTTACCCTGGAAGACCTGATCCAGGACGAGGGCGTGGTGGTGACACTGTCCCACGGCGGCTACGCGAAGTCCCAGCCGCTGGACACCTACAATCCCCAGCACCGTGGAGGCAAGGGCAAAGCCGCCACATCGGTGAAAGCCGAGGATTTCGTCGACCAGCTGTTCGTCGCCAATACCCATGACACCATCCTGTGCTTTTCCAGCCACGGCAAGGTCTACTGGCTCAAGGTCTACGAGCTGCCGCAGGCCGGTCGCACGGCGCGTGGCAAACCGATCGTCAATCTCCTGCCGCTTGGAGAAGGCGAGCGGATCAATGCTGTGCTGCCCGTCAAGGAATACAGCGAGGATGCCTACGTGGTGATGGCTACCAGTAGCGGCATCATCAAGAAAACCCGCCTGACGGAATATTCCAGGCCCCGTGCAGGCGGCATCATCGCAGTGAACTTGCGGGATGAGGATTACCTGATCGGCGTGGTCATGACGCACGGCGACACCGACCTGTTGATGGCCAGCGATGCCGGCAAGGCGATCCGCTTCAAAGAAAAGGATGTTTCTGCGAAAGGACGCAAGACCCAAGGGGTGCGTGGCATGCGCCTGGACGAAGGGCAGAAGGTCATCAGCCTGCTGGTGGTTCGCCCGGACATGGAGGCCACGGACATCCTGGTGGCCACCGAAAACGGCTACGGCAAGCGCACTAGGATCGAGGAATACCCGGTGCGGAGTCGTGCCGGCAAGGGCGTGATCACCATCCAGACCGGGGAGCGCAACGGCAAGGTGGTCGGAGCCATACCGGTTTCCAGCGAAGATGAAATCATGCTGATCACCGACAACGGCACACTGGTTCGCACCCCGGTCGAGGGTGTCTCCAAGACGAGCCGCAACACCCAGGGGGTGCGCCTGATCCGCCTGTCAGAAGAGGAAAAGCTGGTCGAGGTCGAAAGGATCGAGAAACTCGACGATCCGGATTGACGGCCCATCCACGGGCCTGAACACATTCCATGCAGGAAGTCTTTTATTTTGGTTCCGGGCCTGCTGCCTTGCCCCGGCCGGTCCTGGAAAAAATTCGCCACGAGCTGCTGGACTACAGGGGCACCGGGCTTTCCGTGCTCGAACTGCCACACCGCAGCGATGCGTTTTTCGAGATCCGCGACCAGGCTGTGCGGGGGCTGCGCGATCTGCTGCAGATCCCGGAGGAGTTCGCGGTGCTGTTCATGCACGGCGGGGCCACCAGCCAGTTCTCCATGTTGCCCATGAATTTCCTCGGATCAGGGCGTTTCGCAGACTACCTGTGCACGGGCTTTTGGTCTTCGCGGGCCTGTGCTGAGGCCGCGCGTTTTGCCGAGGTGCGCAAGGTCCAGGCCTTGTGCAAGGGCGAGTCGCTGAGTATTGCACCCCATGAAGAATGGGACGTGGACCCGCAAGCTACCTACCTGCATTTCTGTGACAACGAGACCATCCAGGGCATAGCCTTTCCCGGAGTCCCACAGGTACCCCAGGAGGTACTGGTATGTGACATGACCTCCTCCCTGCTCATGCACCCCGTCGAGATTTCAAAATTTTCGCTCATCTATGCCAGTACCCAGAAAAACCTGGGCATCGCGGGGCTTTGCTTGGTGATGATCCGCAAGGACCTGCTCGAGCAGGTGAATGAGCCGGTACCGCGCCTGTACGACTACCGGCGCTATGTCCGGGAGGACTCCGTTGTGAACACCCTCCCGGTGTTTGCCATCTATGTACTGCGCGAGGTGCTGGACTGGGTACGAACAGAGGGTGGTCTGCCCGTTCTGCACCAAAGAAGCCTGGCACGATCGGCGCAACTGTACCGGGTACTTGATGAAAGCCGCCTGTATGAAAACCGGGTCGCCCCCGGGTTTCGCTCAAGTATCAACATCCCCTTCGCAATCCACGATGCCGGGACCCTGGAAGACTTTTTGCGCCAGGCGGAGCAGCGCCAGTTGCTCGGGTTGCAGGGTCATCGGAGTGCGGGCGGCGTCCGGGTGAGCCTGTACAATGCGATACCCGATGCCGGCGTTGATCGCCTGACAGAATTCATGTCTGAATTTGAAGCCAGGCGGCAGCACACTTGAACGTTCATAAACCTGTCGCTTGTTGTACCATATCCCTCCGCCAGGCACTCCCGGGTAGCTGGGAGCGGGCCTGTTTCATGTACCGGTAAATCAGGGACGAGGTGTAGGATAATTCGATGATTGCAATTGAACAGGTGCTGGAAGTGCTGGCGGAATCCTTGCCCCTGCCGGAGACCACCTACGAAATGGGAGAACAGGCACCGCTTCTGGGCACCATCCCGGAACTGGACTCGATGGCCATCACCGGCATCATCGCCGGACTGGAGAAAAACTTTGGCGTCGTTTTCGATGAAGAAGACCTGGATGCCAAGGCATTCCAGACCGTCGGCATCTTGCGCGACCTGATTGCATCGAAAATGGAAAGCCGGCCTTAAGGCTTGCCGGCCCCGTCCCCGATTCTGCAGTCCACATACCCGCGCATCACACCAGAAGTTCCCGGGGCCTGGGATGGCTCAGGAATTCTAGCGGGCTGGCACTGTAGCCGTACGCTCCGGACTGAAATACAACCAGCAGGTCACCGATTTCAGCTTTCGGCAAATCCATGTCCTTGGCCAACACATCCAGAGGGGTGCACAGCGGTCCGACGACGGTGACCGTCTCGGTGTGCTCTCCCAGCTTGTTGCCAATGGTGATTGGGTAGTTCCTGCGAAGGGCCTGACCGAAGTTGCCGCTGGCAGCGAGGTGATGGTGCAGCCCGCCGTCAGTTACCAGGTAGGTGATACCTCGGGAAACCTTGCGGTCTGTGATCCGGGCTAGGTACAACCCGGCTTCGCCCACCAGGTAGCGGCCGAGTTCGAGAATGATTTGTGTCTCGGCAAAGGTTTCCCGGTATTCAGTGAGCAACCCCCTCAGGTTTTCCATCACCGGGACCACCTCAAGCGGAGCATCACCCGGGAAATAAGGAATGCCGAAGCCGCCGCCGATGTTCAGGGATTTGACGGGCACCGGAGTGTGATCTGCGAGCTGTCTGGCCAGTGCAAAGGTTTTCTCGTGGGCCTCCATTAGAGTTTGGGCTTGCAGGACCTGCGAGCCGCTGAAAATATGAAAGCCTGTGAACTCGACAGCGGATGCTGATATTTTCTCCAGCAACTCCGGTGCGGCCTCCGCATCCACGCCAAATGGCTGGGGTCCGCCCGAGGTCTTGATGCCGGAAGCCCTCAGTTCGAAATCCGGGTTGATGCGCAAGGCCACGCGGGCCACCTGCCCGGTTTCCTCGCAAAGGCTCAGGATGCGGGTGAACTCAACTTCCGATTCGACGTTCAGGGTGATGCCGGCGGCGATCGCGGCCTTCAATTCCTGCAAGGACTTTCCAGGGCCGGCAAAGCTGATGTTTTCTGCCCGGATACCGCTTTGCAGGGCCGCCTTGAGTTCATTTCCGGAGGAGACATCCAGTCCATGCACCTGTTCTGCCACACAGTCGATCACCTCCTGCATCGGGTTGGCCTTGACGGCATAGTGCAGGCGAACACGTGCAGGCAGCACGGCCTGCAGGGCTGCAATCCGGTCGTGGATCGCTTGCTTGCTGTAGACATACAACGGTGTGGGCCCGCACTGTCCGGCGATATCCATCAAGGTTTGGCCGGCGACCACCAGGTGTGGTCCTTCCCGGTCAAAGAGCTTCTTCGGCCAGTAGTGCTGTAGTGGGGAGCGACTCATGCCATCACGTTCCCGTCACGTTCGCCTGGTACTGGCTTGCCAGTCGCTTGCGGTCGAACTTGCCATTGTCGTTGCAGGGGATCGCGTCCGCCCAAACGTAATGCTCCGGCACCATGTACAGGGGCAGGATATCTTTCAGGTACCGGTCCAGCTCCGCTTCTGCTTGTGCAGGTTCCTGGTCTGTGGTGCAGGTCAGAACGATGGACTGGCCGCGTTGCGGATGGTCCACGCCAAAGGCCACGGCTTCGCGAACGGCGTTGTGCTGGCAGGCTGGTCCCTCGATCTCGGCCGGACTGATGCGATACCCCGAGGTCTTGATCATGTCGTTCTTGCGCCCGACGAAGTAAAAGTATCCGTCGCCGTCCTGCCGAACAAGGTCCCCGGACCAGGCCACGACTTCGCCGGCCTCCCCGGAGTCGTCAGGGCTCGCCGCAAGCGGCCTGAACCGTTCGCCGGTTTCCGCGGAGTGGTTCCAGTACCCCTGGGCCACCAGGGGGCCGCCATGCACCAGTTCGCCGACCTCATCCGGGTCACAGGGGGAGCCGTCCGGGTGCACGACCTGGACCCAGGCGCCTGGGATGGCCTTGCCGATCGATGTGGGCCGGCGATGGATCTCCTGTGGCGGCAGGTAGGTGGACCGGAATGCCTCCGTGAAGCCGTACATCAGGTACATGTTGGTCGCCGGAAGCTTCTCGGTGAGCATCCTGACGGTGGTCTCGGGCAGGACATCGCCTGAACTGGTGATGTAGCGAAGCGTCTCGCCGGCAGCCTTCGGCCATTCAAGCCGGCCAAGCTGTTGCCACAGGGCAGGGACGCCAGCCAGACCCGTGATCCGCTCGCGTTCGATGGCCTTTAGAATGTCCTGTGGCAGAAGGTAGTCGAGGATCACCACTGTCGCCCCCACACTGAATGCAGTGCTCAGCTGGCTGAACCCGTAGTCAAAGCTGAAGGGCAGCACGGTGAGGATCCGGTCCTTCGATGTATTTTCCAGGTACGCGGTCACGCTTTCCGCGCCCGCACGCAGGTTCTTGTGGGTGAGCATGACCCCCTTGGGCAGGCCGGTGCTGCCGGAAGTGTAGAAAATGGCCGCAAGATCCGTATCCTGCAGGTCCGTGCTGGCCGGTGCGGACCGTGTGCAAAATTCCGGCCAGCCTTCGATGCGAACCGCCTGGTCGGGGTCGCTGGAGGGCATTGCCTCCTGGTCGATCACGACCACCGTGTGCAACTGGGAGTCGTGCATGAGTGCCTCGTGCAGTGTGTCGAGCCGGCTCGAGGTCGTCACCAGCATCTCTATGCCGCAGTCCTCGAGGATGTGGCTCGCCTGCTGGGACTTCAGGGTCGGGTTGACCGGCACGAGACAGGCGCCCGCCTGCAGGGCCCCGAAAAAGGCGACTACCGCCTCGATACATCGTGGCAGGTACACGCCGATGCGGGCTGCGTGTGGTAGTCCGACTCGCTGGCAGCCGCCTGCGAAATGCTCACATGCCAGATTCAGGTCGTGATAGGACACCTTTTTTTCACGGTATTCGAGTGCAACCTTGTCAGGCCGTTCCTGGGCCTGCGCTGGCAAGAGCGAGTGGAGTGGCAAGAACATGGGCACAGTCTATTCCCGAAATCTTGTTCAAGACAAGATGCTGCCGGGTCCGCCGGGTGGCCAGGACAGGCCCCTGTCAGTGATCTTGATGGCAGGATCAATTACCATGGGTCCGAACTGGCCCACATCCAACGCTTGACGGGGAGTTTTCCATGAATCTCAGCAATCCCTCGCTGTTTTGCGAGCAGTGCTACATCGATGGCACCTGGGTGGATGCAGACGATGGCAGCAGGATCGAAATTGACAATCCGGCCGATGGCACGATCATCGGCTCGGTCCCCAGGATGGGTGCCGCCGAGACCCGGCGTGCCATCCAGGCAGCCAGCGCGGCATTCCCGAAATGGCGGGCACTTACCGCCAAGGAGCGGGCGGGCATCCTGCGCAACTTGTTCGAGCTGATCATGGAAAACCAGGAGGACCTCGCCGTTCTCATGACCACCGAGCAGGGCAAACCGCTGGTGGAATCGCGTGCAGAAGTCGGCTACGGGGCTTCCTTCGTCGAATGGTTTGCGGAGGAGGGCAAGCGCATCTACGGCGACACCATTCCCGGTCATCAGCAGGACAAGCGCATCGTGGTGATCAAGGAGCCGGTGGGTGTCGTGGCCTCAATCACCCCCTGGAATTTTCCGCTCGCCATGCTGACGCGCAAGGTTGCACCGGCACTGGCCGCCGGATGCACCGTCATCGCCAAACCTGCATCCCAGACACCCCACGCGGCGCTTGCCCTGGCGAAGCTCGCCGAGCAGGCCGGCATCCCCGTAGGTGTGCTGAATGTTCTGTGTGGCATCAGCTCCGAGATCGGTGGCGAGATCACATCCAACCCGGCTGTGCGCAAGCTCAGCTTTACCGGTTCAGCCGAGGTCGGCAAGCGGCTGACGGAGCAATGTGCCGAGACCATGAAGAAGGTGACGATGGAGTTGGGGGGCAATGCACCGTTCATCGTTTTTGACGATGCCGACATCGAGTCTGCCGTCGAGGGCGCAATGCAATCGAAGTTTCGAAACGCCGGGCAGACCTGCGTCTGCGCGAACCGTATATTCGTGCAGGATGGCGTCTATGACCACTTCAACGAGAAGCTGGCCGCAGCGGTCAGCGCCCTGAACGTTGGCAACGGCCTGGATGAGGCAACCGAGATCGGACCGCTGATCGATCAGCACGCCATTGAAAAGGTTGAACACCATGTCCAGGATGCCTCCACCAAGGGTGCCCGAGTGCTCACCGGCGGACAACGTCACGCCCTGGGGGGGAATTTCTATTCACCTACGGTGCTGGCGGATGCAACTGCCGACATGGCGCTCAGCCGGGAAGAAACCTTCGGGCCACTTGCACCGGTATATCACTTCAAGACCGGGGAGGATGCAATCAGGATGGCCAATGACACGGAGTACGGTCTTGCAGCCTACTTCTATACCCGGGACATCACTCGTGTCTGGAAGGTCGCCGAAGCCCTGGAATACGGCATCGTCGGCATCAATACCGGACTGATCTCAACCGAAGTGGCACCCTTTGGAGGCATGAAGGAATCCGGCATCGGCCGCGAGGGATCCAAATACGGTATCGAGGAATACCTGGAAATCAAATACCTGTGTATGGGCGGCATCACCTGAGGGCACTAGGGCATCCGTTGCTGTGATGAGGTTCGGGCCGCCCACAGGGCCAAGTCCTGCAACACGTTCCGTTACTGGCCCGTAAAGACGGCCTACACTACAACTCTGCCTCGCTGCGGTGGCATGCGATCGAATGGCCATGACCCAGATTGTGCAAGGGGGGTTCCTCCTGATTGCATGTTCCAGCGATGGCCAGCGGACAGCGGCGGTAAAACGGGCAACCCCTGTCAGTGATCTCGACGGCCCGATCGATGCTGGCCTGGGTCTCGCGCATCTCAAGGGTTCTCTCCAGCCAGCCCTGGCTCAGTTCCGGAACCGAGGCAATCAGCAGGCGGGTATAGGGATGGTAGGGCGG
>VXPJ01000046.1 GCA_009839635.1 Pseudomonadota bacterium | reverse complement strand
CACGCCGATCACCGGGATGCGCGAGTCGTAGATGTGGTGCAGTTCGTAGTCGTCCCCCGGATGCAGGCGGGTGATGCTTGCAGCCGCCAGAGAACCCGCAGTGCCTCGCCCGACCACCGCGATCTTGCGCAAGGATTGGCTACCTGGCTGGATCATCCTTCATGACCTCCACTGAGGTTAAGGCAGTCGACATCGACAAGGGTTCGCATTCCTGACTGCCAAAAAAAGCAAGGGCCTCCGAAGAGACCCTGCGCCCTGCAGTCTAAACTGCAAGGGGTGTTGCCAAAATACTAGCCATCCTCACACCCTGGATCAAGTTTTCCACCGTACCGATTTCTAGGACTTCCTCTTCTTTCCCATGCATCATCACGATCACTGTCAGCTCACGGTTTTGTACATGCAAGGGAACCTGTACAAATTCTGGTTGTATGGTGTCAAGTGCTGAACGATACCAGTCAATGTCTGCTTGGTGTGATTAGAAGCTGAAGATGAGTTCCGCGCCGGCGAAACTGTCGCGCCGGCCATCGTAGGTCAGGTCCTTGCGGTCTGAGCCCAGGTTGGCGAAGGTCTCAAGTCGCATCGACCAGCTGCCTGCGAGGCGGCGCTTGAATTCCAGGTTCAGGGTGCGCGTGTTGTAGCGCAGATCGGCAAGCAGGCCAACGATGAGCTCCGTGCCCTGCACGTCGTTGAAGGAGAGAAAGCCAGTCAGGTACACATCGTTTTGCCAGGCGCTGGTGGCCCGGCTGCCCCGCTCGTCATAAAGCCACTCACCCAGCAGGGTCAGGTCGTACGGGGAATCAAAGAGCGTATAGAGCGTGCGCTCCACACCAACGATGAAGGCACCATAATCTTCCCCCTCACCGAGCAGGTTTTGTGCGCCGTGGCGGCGGATGGCTTCCAGCTTGTACAGCACAGGCTCGGTGGTAAGCTGCGCCTCGAGCCCGAACTGGCGGATTTGCTCGTAGAACGGCAGCAGGGGGGCATCCATCGCCCCTGCATCCCCGACGCCCGGATCCACCACGAACCGGGGCTCGCGGCTGGTGCCGGAGAAGGCGCTCAGCGCGATGTCCAGCACGCCCACGGCATGACTGTAGCGAAATGCAACATCAACGTGGCGCTCCTCGGCACCGCTCTCGTAGGCGGCGTCATCCTCGATCAGGCGGCCTGCGCGCAGCCGCCCGGATCGCCCCGGAAAGGTCTGCCTGCGGTGGTACGGCAACACGAAAGTTTCGGCCAAGCCCCAGTCCCCGGAGACCGCCAGGTGAAGCATCGGCTGGCCCAGCTTGGGCCGGTCTCGCGGGTGCTCGACGAGGTCGATCTGGTTGACGATGTCGACCAGGTTGTGCACCTCGGCCACGCCCCAGAACACGCGGTCCACGCCCGCTCGAAGCTGCCAGGAATTCTCGCCCCACTCGCCGTACCTCAGCAGGTAGGCCTCGCGCAGGTCCGCGTGCGTGCGCCTGGAATCCGCGCTATCAAAGCGATACAGCGGGGTGAAGGTGAAGCTGGTGGTGTGGCTGAGTTCACCGTGCAGCGTGGGCTCGAGGACCCATCCCGCGGTGGACGAGCGCTGCCCCGGATGCGCGGGCGACTCCGGGTAGCCCCGCGCCTGCAGGCTCAGGTCACCCGAGAGGTCCAGCGCCCGGACCTCGATACCTGCACCGGCCAGGAATACGAGGGCCGCTATGGCGCAGGTAGGACGCATCAGCGCACGCGTCGCAGTGCCAGTTTGTTGAATTCGCTGTCGTCGAGGTTGGTGCGAAACCTGAAGTCGGTCCAGTGCAGCACCGTGCTGGCCTCGGTCAGGTGGTTCACCATGGTCTGTTCCCCGGCCCGCCAGAACTGGTCCAGGTATTGCTCGTAGTTGGCGAACGTGAGTGTCTTCAGGTGCGAGTCCTTGCGGTCGTACAGTTCCATCTTCCAGACGCGAAGCTCACCGGTGTCCTGCCAGACGATCTTGCGGCTGTATCCGGAGTTCTTGTCCAGCGGCACCTGCTCGGTCACGGTACAGCTGAGCTCGCCGCAGGGCTCGTCGCGTAGGTACTTGTAGGTGTATTCCTCCACTTCCGGCGTGCTCATGTCCTCGTAGGAGAACTCGCTGCCCATGAAGGACCCGGAACGCTTCGAGGCGTTGATGCGCTTGACCCGCTTCAGGGCCGGCAGGTACAGCCACTGGTCGTCCTGGGTGTTGATGTGGGCGTGGGTCAGCAGGGCGGTGCCCTGCACGTCTCGCGGCTGATCGAACACAAACAGGCTCTTGTCCCCGTCGCCTGCCACCTCCAGCACCTTGAAGCGCATCTGGCGGATACTCTCGCGCCCGTACCGATCGCGCAGCACCATCGTCATGCCCGCGGTGAAATCCCCGAAGCCGTCGTTGCGGGCCTCGGCCTCCAGCGCAATCCTGAGCCCTTTTTCTTCCGCCGTCTCCGCCAGTACCGGTGTCTGCGCCGGTCCCAGTGCCGCGAGGATCAGGGCCAGGGTCCCGAGCCACCCCCTGCGCGCGCATGGAAAAGCCTTAGTCGGGTCGTCGTGGACCCGCCGGTTTCGGGCGGTTTCGTGATCAGGAAACATCTGCACAGGCGCGTGATGGACGTGTGACATTGTACCTTGAGTGCCCGGAACAGGTGAAGTGACCGGTGTGCGAAGCTCCAGGCCATGGCCTGCGCTGGGGTGAGAATTTGATCTTTCTTGGGCGAGATTGCTTATAATCGCTAAAAGTTTCAATGCCATCCCGGATGGGATGTCTCCTGGGACGTTGCTTGATCCAGGTAAGGAGGCTGCTCTAAGTCGTGTTCAACAATCCATTCGAGTCATTTCACAACATGGTCGCCGAGGCCAAGGAAGAACGCGAACAGCTGGACCGGCTGCTCACCATCTCCACCCCCAATGAGCGTGCGCTGGTGGCCGCCATTGCCGGGGTATTGGTGGTGCTTTTGGTCTGGCTGGTGTTTGGCAGCGTGGCCCGCAGCCTGACGCTCGATGGGGTCTTGGCCGGACCCGGTGAAAGCACGCTGGCGGGCGAGCACAGCCTGCAGGCGATGGTGTGGATCAAGCGCGATGCCGCCGCTCAGATCGAGGCCGGCCAGCCTGCGAAGATCGAGTTCAGTGGCGCCGACGGGCATCTCCACACCCTGGAAGGGGAAGTGGCGGGCATTTCCGTGCTGCCCCTGACCGAGTTCCTGGCGATGTTCGAGGGCCGTGCGCCGCTGTCGGTGCACCGCCTGCGCATCCGGCTCGATGCGCCCCCCGGGGCCGCTGTGCCTGCACGCAAGGAATGCGAGGTCACCATTGAAGTGGGCCGTCAGTCGCCGATCGCACGCCTTCGGATGAGGCCCTCCTGAGATGGCGCCGAGTGCCTCCAAGGGCACCGGGGATCAGGCCACCTCGGATTCCGTCAAGCACCGGATCGCCACACCCGTGATGCTGCAGATGCACGCCTCCGAATGTGGGGCGGCGAGCCTCGGCAGCGTACTGGGCTTTTTCGGGCGTTGGGTGCCGCTGACCGAGTTGCGAGAGAAATGCGAGGTCAGCCGCGACGGCAGCAGCGCGGCGAGCCTGTTGCGGGCCTCTCGCCACTACGGGCTGGAATGCAGTGGCCTGAGCGTACGTTCCGAGTCGTTGAAAAAGCTGGAGCTGCCGCTGATCCTGTTCTGGCAGTTCAGCCATTTCCTGGTCCTTGAAGGCTTCGACGAGCGGTACTTCTACCTCAACGACCCGTCCACCGGGCGGCGCAAGGTCAGCGCCGAGGAGTTCGAAAAGAGCTACAGCGGGATCGCCTTGCGCTTCAAGCGCGGCAAGGATTTCAAGGCCGGCGGCGAGGCCCCCGGCCTGTTCACACAACTTGGCACCCTGCTGGTCGGCTCCTGGACGGTGCTTGCCGGAGTGGGGGCCACCGCCCTGATGGTGACGTTGCTGGCCCTGGTCGTGCCTGCAGTGCTCAGCATCTTCGTCGACGACGTGCTGGAAAACCACGGCGCCTGGGGCGGGCTGGTGGGCGCGCTGCTGGGTGCCGGGGTGCTGGTCTACCTGCTGTCCCTGCTCAAGCACCGGTTTTTGAAGCGCCTGGCGGTGCGGATTTCGGTGATTGGATACAACCGCAACCTGACGCGCCTGCTGCGCCTGCCGGTGGAATTTTTCGAGCACCGCCTGACCGGTGACCTGACCGACCGGGTGTCCTCCATCGACCGCATCGCGAAAAATCTCACTGACCAGTTCCTGGTGCTGCTCGTCGACATGGTCATGAGTGCGGTACTGCTGATCGTGATGCTGGTGTACGAACCCCTGCTGAGCCTGATCGTGGTGTTACTCGCCGTCCTTCACGGCATGGTCGTGCACTTTTTGAATTCGCTTCGCACGGTGCGCATCCAGTCGATGCGCCGCGAACAGGGATTGCTGATCGGCGTGGGCATGCAGATGCTCAGCCATGCGGACACCCTTCGCATGACCGGTGCGGACGACCGCTTCTTCTCACGCTGGAGCGGCCAGCAGGCGCGCGAACTGGAGGCGCGCCAGCACTACTTTGAGCTCAGCGCATTCAACACAGCGCTGCCGGGGCTGGTGGCCATTCTTCGGGCCGCCGTGATCCTCGGCATCGGCGGAAGCCTGGTGCTGGCCGGGGAAATGAGCCTGGGTGCCCTGGTCGGGTTCTACATCCTGGCGGAGATGTTCCTGTCGCCCATCGGGCAGTTTCTGGAGTTCGCCGACAGGCGCCAGGCCCTGGAGACCGACCTGCAGCGACTCGAGGACATCTCGCGGGCCGCTGAAGATCCCGTGATCCGCCGCCGAAGCCCGGAATCGGAGTCCATCCCGACGTTCAACGGGCGCCTGCAGCTGACCGGGCAACTCGAACTGCGCGACGTCACCTTCGGATTCAACAGGAGCCGCCCGCCCCTGCTCAAGGAGTTCAACCTGACGATCCAGCCCGGGCAGCGCGTTGCCGTGGTGGGCCCGAGCGGTTCCGGCAAGTCGACCCTGGCGCGCCTGGTGTCCGGGGTGTACCAGCCCTGGTCCGGCGAAATCCTGTTCGACGGGCACCTGCGCGATGAGATCCCGGAGGAAGTCCTGCGCCAGTCCATCTCCATGGTGGACCAGGAGGTCGTGCTGTTTTCCGCGTCGCTGCGCGACAATATCACCTTGTGGAATTCGGCCATCCCGGATGAGGCCATCTTCGCCGCCACGCGCGATGCCTGGATCCACGACGAGATCCTGCTTCGCCGGCAAGGCTATGCGACCGAGGTCGAGGAAGGTGGGGTGAACTTCAGCGGCGGCCAGCGCCAGCGCCTGGAAATCGCCCGCGCGCTGGTCGGCAACCCGACCGTACTCATCCTGGACGAGGCCACCAGCGCGCTCGATGCGGCGACCGAGGAGCATGTCGATGATGCCTTGCGCCGTCGCGGCGTGACCTGCCTGATCGTGGCACATCGCCTCAGCACGGTGCGCGACTGCGACGAAATCATCGTGCTCGATCAGGGGGTCGTGGTACAGCGCGGCACGCACGATGACCTGATTGCAGATCGCGACGGCACCTATTACAAGCTGGTCAAGTCGGGATAATGCAGGACACCCGGCCCGCCTACTCCTCGATCGCCGAACTCGCGGCTCGCCTGGGGACTGACGTGCCCTGTGCCGGCAATCTGCCGGTGAAGCTCGACGATGCGGACAGCATCTGGCTCATTGACCGGGGCACCGTCAACCTGTTTTTAGTCGAGCTCAAGGACGGTGTGGAGCAGTCGTCTCCACAGCATCTGCTGCGCCGTGAGGCGGGCTGGTTCCTGCCAGGGGTTCCTGCGCGCGAACCTGACGCGCAGGATGGAACCACGCTGAGCCTGGTAGCCAAGGGCCTGCCCGGCACCTTGCTGAAACGCCTGCCGGTCTCCCTGCTGTCCAAGGTGCACCCGGCTGAGCTTGCCGAACAGACCGATGCCTGGCTGAGCGAGATGACCGACACGCTGTCGCGATTCGCCACGCCCGCACCGCGCCCGACGGCCCTGGCCGAGGCCGGTGCGATACAGGTCCCGGCACACAGCACGCTGTCGGTGCAGCGCAAGGTGGTGTGGGCGTCCCCGCACCCGGGCAGTGCGCTGCTGTTCATGGACATCGTCGATCCGATGGAGTTGGCCGAGGCCAGCGGCGCAGGGGATGCGGTGCTGCCGCTGACCCGCACCAGCTGGCTGACCACGCTGGAGGAGACCACGCTGGAATGCGTGAGCACGCAAACCCTGGCCGAGCAGGGCCGCCTGCAGGGCGCACTTTCGTATTTTCATGAGGTCGCCTTCACCCTGGAGCGCCTGAACCGACGACTGGCCGTGGTCGACGATGTGAACCTCGAACGTGCCCGCACAACGAGCCGGCGCACGGCCGAGAAGGCGGCCCGCGCGCGCCTGTTCAACCTCTACGACCAGCCGGTGGGCCGCTATGCCGGCCTTGAAGACACCACCTTGGTCGATGCCCTGCAGGTCATCGGCCGCCACGAGGGTATCGATTTCAAGATTCCCGCACGTTCCGGGCCTTCGCAGGCTTCGCTCGGCTTGGTCGACGTGCTGGATGCCTCCGGAGTGCGTGCAAGGCGCGTGCGGCTCAAGGACGAGGACCGGTGGTGGCGTACCGACAGCCACGCGATGCTGGGGTTTCGTGCTGAGGACGGCCAGCCCGTGGCTCTGCTGCCGGGGGTGTTCGGCGGCTACCGTGAAATCGACCCGGTCAGCAAGCGCACGGTTCGCGTCAGCCAGGAACACGCTACCGCACTGCGTGAGGACGCGTGGATGTTCTACCGCCCCTTGCCTGCAGGCGAGGTGAAACCGGCGGACCTGCTGGGCCTGGCCCTGCAGGGATCGGGACCGGACATTGCCCGGCTGGTGCTCGCAGGACTTCCCTACGGGCTGATCCAATTGTTGCCGGCCCTGGCGCTTGGCTTTGTCGCCCATGAAATCGCCGCAGGCGGCACTGCCGGTGCGATCTACGCCGTGGCCTGGGTGTTGGCCGGGTTCGGCCTTCTCGGGGCACTGCTGCACCTCGCGCAAAGTACGGCGATGATGCGTCTTGAGGGGCGCTCGGCCTCGCGTGCAGAAGCGGCCTTCTGGGACCGCCTCATGCGATTGCCGCCGGCCATCCTGCACCGCCATCCGTCAGGCGACCTGGCGATGTCGGGCATGACCTTCCAGAATCTTCGAGACGGCCTGCAGGGAGTGGTCGCCGACAGCTTCCTGTCAGTCATCTTCCTGGTCCCGGTGTTTGCCGTCATCTTCTTCTACGATGCCGCCCTCGGCGGTCTCGCCCTGGCCTTCAGTCTGGGGTCGCTGCTCATTACAGGGATGCTCGGTGTCCTGCAGATTGCTCCGTACGGGCGCATGATCCGTGCGTCACGGCGTGTCGCCGGGCGCCTGTTCCAGATCGTTGGCGGCTTTGCCAAGCTGCGCGTGGAAAATGCCGAAGGCTCCGCGTTTGCCATGTGGGCCCAGGACTACCGCGAGCAAAAACGTGCGGAACTCGATTTGAGCGTGCTGGAGGGGCATTCGCGGGCGTTTTCCGCGGCATTGCCGTTTCTCGCGGGAGCCTTCTTGCTGCTGGCCGCAGTGACCGTCGGCGAGCGCATCATGCCGGTCGGTGATTTTCTGGTCGTCTACCTGGTCTTCATCGCCTTCCAGAGCGCGATCGCACGCCTTGGCGAATCTCTGGGGACCGTTGCGGCCCTGTTGCCGGCGTTCAAGCAGATGCGCCCGCTGCTGGCTGCAGATCCCGAAACCGAGACCGAAGGCGAGCCGGTGGAATACCTGGGCGGAGACCTCCTGTTCGACCGCATCTCGTTTCGCTACGACCCGGACGGCCCGCTGATTCTCGACGATGTCACGATCCACGCACGCGCGGGCGAGTTCATCGCCATCGCTGGCGAGTCCGGCACCGGCAAGAGCACCCTGTTTCGCCTCGCGCTCGGCATCGACCGGCCTACTGCCGGTGCGGTGTACTACGACGGGCGTGATGTGCGCCACTTGAACCTGCGCCAGTTGCGCCGCAAGATCGGCGCGGTGCCGCAAGCCGTGGGGCTTCACCCCCTGGATATCTGGGACAACCTGGTCAGCCATCACGACGGAATCACCACCGATGAGGTCTGGGAGTCGGTGCGAACCGCCGAAGTCGAAAAAGAGATCAAGGCCATGCCCATGGGTATGATGACCATGGTCGGCGCCAGCGGCTCGGTGCTGTCTGGCGGCGAGAGCCAGCGCGTCACCATCGCCCGCTCGGTGATCGGCAAGCCGCGGATCATGCTGTTCGACGAGGCCACCAACTGGCTGGATAACGAAAACCAGGCCCGGGTCATGGACAACCTGACCGACCTGACCTCCACCCGGCTGGTCATCGCCCACCGCCTGTCCACGCTTGAGCAGGCGGACCGTATCTACGTGCTGTCCGGCGGCAAGGTGGCGCAGCACGGCAGCTTCGAGGAACTCATGGAAGAGGACGGGGTGTTCAGGGAACTGGTCAAAAGGCAAATCGCCTGATCCGAACCCGGACGGCCCACTTCGACTCCACAGCAGGCTTGTGAAAGCACTCCCATGAACCCTCCCATCGATGGCGCAGGCCAGCTCATTTTGCGTGCGGGCCGGGACGAAGGCTTTCGACAACGCCTCATCGATGATCCCAGGCAGGCCATCGAGGAGGCCCTCGGCGTGAAGATCTCCGCCGACCAGCAGGTGTTCGTGCACCAGGCGAGCGAGACCGAAGCCCACCTTGTGCTGCCGCCGGTGAGTAAGCGCACGCCGGTCGAACGCGAAGCTGCGAAAACCGGCGTGGCCTCCTTGGAGTTTCTTCGCAAGACGCTGCACGATCCGGCCCCGCCGATGCGCACTCCCGCACCGGCCCGGGCGGTGGACTCCGGGGCGAGCGCCGACGACCTGGTGTCGGCCGCCCGCAACAGTATCGGTCGTGGTCTCGAATTCCTGCAATCCAGCATCACCGATGACGGTGCCTGGCACTGCATTCGCTTCAACATTGCCGATCCCGAGGTGCCCCGGCATTTCGAGCGCCCCGCGTTCGTGACGGCATTTTGCGTACTGGCCCTGCAAGGCTGCGGGGATGCTCGTGCAAGAACCCTGTGCGAGGCGAGCCGGGCGTACCTGATGGACACCATGGAATATCCCGGCATGTGGCGCTACTACCGCCACCTGCCCCAGGATCTGGACAGCACGACCCTGTGCTCGCTGATCCTTGGTTCGCATCCGTGGATCGCGCTCGGGCGAAACGTGGCAAAGATCCTGTCGAACCGCGATGCGCAGGGCCGTTTCCTGACCTGGGTGCTGGGCGAGGACGAGCCCGATGTCGTGTCAAAATTTCGCATCGAGGCCGACCCGGTGGTGAATGCGAACGTCATCGCCTACCTCGGCGATCACCCGCAGACCCGTCCCGCGCAGCGCTGGCTGGAGGAACTGGTACGCGAGGACCGCGTGCACGACACCTCGAAATGGTATCCCGATACGATAGCGATCTACTACGCCATCACGCGCACAATGGTGCGCGCTCGCCCCGCGCTCGAGTCCCTGGGCCCGATCCTGGCAGACCGTATTCTCGGTCTTCGCGACCCCGAGGGCGGGTTTGGCAACCTGCTGCAAAGCGCCCAGGCAGTCTCGGCGCTCGACAACGTGCAGTGCCTGGGCCGTATCGACATGAAAGTCGAGCTGGCCCGCCTGCTGGGTGCACAGCACGAGGACGGAAGCTGGCCGGAACTGCTCGCTTTCGGCGACCAGACGCTTAAGTGGGGGGTGGTCGGGCAGTTCGGGCACGGCTCGGAGCCCGTGACCACGGCCTTCTGCATCGAGGCGCTGGGGCGCCTCGCACGAGCGCTGAGCAGCTGAGGAAGTAAGACATGGCATCTGCCCCAGAGGACATCAGCATCGACGAGGCCATCCTGCTGACCCAGGAGCGCCTGGCCGATGAAGGCGGCAGCATGGCCGACTTGCTCGAGCACTTTCGCGAGCGAATCTCGCCGGTGCTGATCGGCGACTCCCAATGGACCCGAGTACTCGATTGCGCCGCCAAACTTCCGATCACCATGGCGGCCCTTCCCTTTGGTTTCGAACTACCGCTGCATGAGACAGCGCCGCTGGCGGATTTTGGCGCCTCGCTGGCTGCCGGCACGCGATCGGCCGAACCATTCCTTGCCCGTGCGAAGGCGGATCCCGGCGATGCACTGGCGTGCGCGATCGCCCGCCTGTTCCGCCAGATGGAAGCCGAACCCTCGCCGCTTCGCGAGGTGGTCGGGCGAAAGCTCATGCTCGAATACGACATCGGTTCGGCCGGGCCGGGCAAGCCGCCCTTCCCGGGCATGTTTTTGCGCCCTGGCGAGCGCCCGATACTCGGGGGCTGCGAGCAGCACGGCGAGGTTGCCCTGGTCGCGGATGCGCTGGTGTCCTGTCTTGGCTGGTCGATGGACGAGGCCCATCGCGGGCACATCGAGCGCAGCTACCGGATGCAGCCCGGGGATACGCGCATGGACTCGTTCGGTGTGTTTCCCTCGCGCTCGCAAGCCATACGCCTGGCGGTCATGGGCTTTCGCTCGAGCGCACAGCTTGGCGAGTATCTTGAGAACACCGGCTGGCCCGGGGACATTGCAGCCGTCGATGCGGTGCTCAAGCGATTCGCGAAGCGCACGGACATCGTTCGCACCGGCATCAATATCGACGTCCAGGAGCAGGGCCTGGGTCCGACGCTGGGCCTGACGCTGATCGTCAAGCAGCGCTATACGAAAGATTCCCGCTACTGGCTCGATGGCCTGACCGACTGGGACCCGTTCCTTGAGGCGCTGGGCCAGGAGGCGCTGGTGGACCGGGGCAAGCTGGCCGAGCTGGCCACGTGGGTGAGCAAGCCGACGACGCTGTTTGCGAAGTCCGGGCGCTTTGTGCTGCTGCGTGGCATCCACCACATCAAGCTGGTGATCTCCGAGGATGAACTGCGAAAAGCCAAGGCCTACGTGTTCATGGTGCTGTCCGGTGCGGTCAGTTTCTGAATTCGTCCCGGGCAAGCGGACGAAACCCTCCGCCCCGGTGCGGGACGAAGGGTCAGTCTAGATAAAAGCAGATCGGCGCAGGCGAGGATGGCCTGCGTCTGGACCGGCTAATGGCCGGTCACCGGTGTTACCAGCAGCAGCACAGCCCGGCGGAAATCGCCTCGAGCTGTTCTTCGGTGATGTTCGGATCCGGTGGCAGAGCAAGATGCACCGTCTGCATGTCGCTCTCGTGGACCACAACGTTCATCGACTCGGGCATGGAAATGCCCAACTCTGCGCTGATGGTAGATTTCGGATCATCGAGAAGCTGTTGCCTGAATTCAGTGTCCAGGGCAGACTTCTCAACAATCTGCTTAAGCATGTCATCGCCGCTTCTCATGGCAATCCTCCTTAGTTATACATCGCAAATCGTGTTGTTGTTGGATTCATGCTAGCGCGTTCACCTGCACCACTCAAGATAATTAAGTAGTTAGGGGCTTGACCGGGTCTTTGCACGACCCCGGGGTCCGCTTTTAGGTTGAACGATCTCGTGCGGGGCCCTGCGCCTACTTGAATGTCTCGTCCCCCTCGAAGATGCCCTGCAGGTGGATTTTGCTCTGCTTGTTGGCCATTTCGGCGCGAATCCGCTGTTCCATGAACCATGCCGTTTTCTGGTTCAGAACCAGGCTGCGGGCCAGCCGGTAGCTGGACAGGTTTTTCCTGGCATGGACGATCAGGCCGACCGCCAGAAACCATTTTTGCAACGGGATGCGGGTCTTCTCGAACAGCGTGCCCGAAAGGACGTTGAAGCTGGACTTGCAACCGTAGCAGTTCCAGCGCCCGACACGGCCTGAGTCTGCCTTTCTGGCTACACGGACGCTTGCGCAATGCGGGCAACGGGGCCGGTCTCCCCAGCGGATTTTCTCCAGGTGCTCGATGCAGGCCGCCTGGTCCGGGAAGCGGTGGAAGATCCGCAGGATGTCGATGGCTCTCGCTTTTGCCATGGTAGTGGACAGTCTAGGTCAGCGAACTCCGGAAGTTAAGCCCCTGATGGCTTGGCCGCTGCAGTCAGGCGGTTCGGGTTTCCCGGCATTCGCCCCGGCAAAAGGGCGGATCAGGGTGAGGCCGCGGAGGACTTTCCGGGCGTGCGGTCCACCAGCATCAGCAGTGCCGGCAAGAGGGTCAGATCGGCCACCAGCGCAAAGCCGATGATCATCGCGGTCAGCACGCCCACCTGTGCGGTGGGTACGAACGGCGAGAACACGAAAATCAGGAAGCCGGCGACCAGCACGAGCGTGGTGGTGAGCAGTGCGCGCCCGGCCGTATCGAAGGCATAATGAATGGCTTCCTCGGGCGCCTGGCCATATTCGCGGCGCGCCCGTTGGTACTTGCTGAGAAAATGCACCGTGTCGTCGACGACGATGCCGACGGTCATGGCGACCACGACCGAGAGCGAAAGCCCCACCTGCCCGACCGTCAACCCCCAGACCCCGAAGCCCAGCGCCGCCGGCACCAGGTTGGGCACGATGCTGATCAGGCCCAGGCGAATCGACTGCAGGGCGATCAGCAGGATGGCGGAAATCGCCACCAGCACCAGCACGGTGCCAATCAGCATGGCGCGGATGTTGCGCTGTCCGATATAGGCGAACAGGGTCGCCGGCCCAGTGCTGTTGATCTCGGTAATGTCCGATGCGTTCTCGGCCAGCCAGGCGTTGGCGTGCGAATTCAGCTCCAGCACCTCCCGGGAGGACAGCGTCTCGGCCGAGACCGACACGCGCGTCGCCGACCTCGAGCGGTCGATCTGGTTGTTCATGTCCAGGCCCTGCGGCAGCGACAGCTCGTACAGCAACAGGTACTGCGCCGCGAGCTCCTGGCTTTCCGGGAGACGGTAGGCCGCGGGATCATCGCCGTGCATGCTCATGTTGAGTTGCTGGAAGGTGTCGGTGATGACCGCGACGTGGCGCACCGGGGGCTGTTCACGGTACCACTCGGCAAACCGGGCGATCTCGGTCAGGAAATCCGGGTGGGTGGCCCCGCCTTCCTCGGGAGCGTGCAGCGAGTACTCCAGCAGGGTGTTGCCGCTCAGGTGCTCGTCCATGAAATCGGTGTCCTGGCGAAACTCCACGCCCTCATCGAAAAAGTGCACCAGCACGTCGCTGAGCTCGTTGCGGGGAATGGCCGTGAGCATGACCGGAACGATCACCAGCCAGGTGACGAACAGCGCAGTCCTGTAGCGCAGCACGGTGTTGGCGAGGCGCTCGATGGTGACCGCACCCAGCTTTCGTTCAGGGCGTGCGCGAAACGGCAACAGCGAGATCAGGGCCGGCAGGAAGGTCACCGAGAGCGTGAAGGAGGCGACGATGCCGATGGCGATGAAGTTGCCGAGATGACGGTAGGGCGGCACCTCGGAGAAATTCATGCTCAAAAACCCGAGCGCGGTGGTCAGGCTTGCCAGAAACACCGGGTGCAGGTTGTATCTGAGCGACTCGACGATGGCCTCATTCTTGGAGTCGCCCGCGCGAAGCCGCTGTTGCAGGGCCACCAGCAGGTGCACGCAGTTGGCCACGACGATCATCAGCACGATGGTCGGGGCCGGCGAGATGGGCGGCGAGAACGGCATGCCGAGCCACACGCCACCGCCTAGGGATACGAGGATGGAAAAGACGATCACCAGGCCGGTCGCGGCCACACCCGTCCAGCTGCGGACGAGCAGGCCAAGAATCACGGCCATGAGCACGAGGCTGGCCGGCAGGAAAATCTTCTGGCTGTCGACCGAGGCCTCGACAAAGGTCTGGCTGACCATGACCGTGCCGACGATGCGAAGGTCGATGCCCGGGAAGCGCTGCTCCCCCTCGGCAGCCACCTTGCGGGCGTATTCGGTCACTTCCGCCACGGCCTCGAGCAGTCCCTCCTCCGGCGGCTCCAGGGTGACGTTGACGACACTGACATCACCGCCTCGCCCGAGGATGCTGCCGGCGATCCTGGGGTCGGACAGCGCGATGGCCCGGATCTGCTCGCGCACTTCGGCATCGTCCAGTGTTTGCGGGTCGATGAGGTCGCGCACGTACAGGTCATCGCCGTCGGCGGTGGTGTACTGGAAGTTGGCGAGCGAGTCCACGCGTCGCGAATAGGGCGTTCGCCAGGCGGCCTCGGTCAGCCAGACGGTGGCCGAGAGCGCGTTTTGCGAGGTGGCGTCACCATCGTCGGGGACGATCAGGAACGCGAGGTTCTCGTTCTTGCCGTAGGTTTTCTCAAGCGCCTCCAGATCCAGCAGTTGCGGGTTGTCACCATCGAAGAAGATGCGGTAGTTGGCGGAGAACTCAAATCGCGCGATGCCGCTTGCAGCGAGGGCCACCAGCACCAGCGAGGCCACGATGATCGGCCAGCGCCAGGCGATCACCCACTCGCCAAAGCGCATCGCAAACGTCGGATGTTCGGGTGTATTCATGCCCCGGTGCCTCAGGCGATGACCGCCACGGGGTTGAGTTCGGACTCGGCCAGCGGTGCCGTGCGCCGGCCCATCTGCACCGGCACCTCGTACAGGCGCCCCGGGGCAAAGCGCTCCCAGAAGTGGCGCATGCCCGGCACGATGACGCGGGCCACCGGCATGCCGATGTCGGGCCGGGTCTGCTCGAGCACCAGCATCTCCAGGCCCTTGTCGGCCACCAGTGCACAGCAGTGCTCGACGTCCTCCTTGATGTCGTCGGTTTCGGGCAGCGGATAGTCCGCGGCACAGCGTACAGGCGCGCCGGGATCCGGGGCGAGGTAAGGGTGTGCCTCAAGCCTCGCGTTCTGCCACCAGGCGAGGCACATCGGGTCATCGACTCCGTAGCCGGTGTGCCCGGTTTTCGGGCGCGGCACCCAGGTCAGGCACTGGTTCATCTCGCACACCGCACGCAGGGCGGCGATGCGCGCATCGGTATGCGCACCGGCCCCGTAGAGGATGTCTTCGGGTTGCGTGTCGGTTCTGCGCGACAGCGCCACGAAGGCCGGGATGGGGAAATCGGCGCTGACGTCGAGCAGCCACATGTCGCGCTCGAGCGTCCTGTAGTAGTCCGCTGCACCGGCCAGATAGGCGTCGTCGAAACTCTCAAGATCGACTCCCGGACAGCGCAGGCGGTTGTACCACCAGATCGAGAAGGCATCGCGCTCCACCAGCTCGAGAAAGCCCTGCAGGATAGCCTCCTCCAGCGTGTTGCCGGCCGCACAGCCGTTCGAGTCCGCCCACAGATCGCCCGGGCCGCGCTGCTCGGGGGTCATGCCGTAGAGGATCGAGGTCGGCAGGTAGTAGTGGCGCGCGCGGGTGAGCGAGTACACCGGCGACCAGTCGATCTCGGCTTGCGCATCAAAGTGCGGGGGAATGATGTTGTAGGGGTGTGCGCGGGCATTGATTTCATCGGCGTGCTCAAGCTGGTGGTCACTGAACAGCTGTACCTCGTTCGGATGGATGGCCTGTCCATCTTCATCCTGGCCTTTGAATTCCGAATAGCGCTTGCGGGTGCGGATCTCATCGCCGTGGAAGGCGCCCGAATAGCGCTCGATGGCCTCGCAAAGCGCGCTCGCCTGCGACTGCTCGGGCGTGCTCCCCTTGCCCGCGCTCTTGCTTCGAAGGCTGCGCCGCAGCGAACTCAGGCTCTTGATGCGAAGCGCCAGGTTGGAGCCGGCCCAGTGCACGTGCAGCCAGGGGTCGCTGACCTCGGTGGTGCGCTCCAGCCAGCTGACCACGCCGCTGACCGGGCTGATCAGGTGGGAGTAGCGCGCCAGGGTCTGTTCCGGATGGACCGCGCGAAGCCCGCCGCTGTTTTGCACATCCTTCGGGCTCGGCTTGAGCTGCACCACCTGCGCCGGGCGATCCGCGCGGTAGTGTGCCTCCTCACCACACGCCGGGCACTGCGGGCGCCGGCGCACGGGATGGTGTGTCGTTTTCAGCGGGCCGAACTCAAGCGAGATCGCGTTCGAGTGAATCGGGGCACGCTCGGCGAACACCAGCCACTTGGCGATCTCGGCCGCGATCAGTGCGTGCACCGCCTCCAGCAGCCCGGGCTCGATGGCGAAGGCACGAAATGCGCCCGCCTCGCCCTCGCGGTTGCGCACGAAAGTATGGACCTCCTGGTGGTTTTGCAGGCGGTAAGCGAGGCAATTCCAGCACGGCCCGCCCGTGCCCGGGCAAAACACCGGGCCGATGAGCGGACTGGTCCCCTTCGGACGGGCCAGCATCCAGGGCTGCCCCGAGTCCATCTGTGCGCGGTTCGTGTCCGCATGCACTGCATCGAGGTAGTCCTCGCAGACCACCACACGGAGATCCTCGTATCCTGGACCTGCGGCCACGCCCATCGACTCCAGCGCATCCGTGAGGGCACACTCCTCGTCCCCGGCCACGCTCACGCCTGCGCTTCCCAGGCGCTCCTCGACAAACCGAGGGGAGGCCCCCAGCGAGGACCACCAGGCCGCGCGCTCGCGGGCCATGCGGTATTCACCTGAAACGATGTAGCCTCGCGATGCAAGGGATTTGAGCCAGACCTCAGGATCCTGGCCAACCCACTGCGACCCCAGGGTGGATGTGATCTCGTCGTGGCTGTGCGTGCCATCCAGCAGCGCCAGCAGCGAGCCGTAGAACGGGCCGTGCAGCAGCGTGTTGAAGGATTCGGAGACGAGCAGCACGCGCTCGGCGTCGAGGATCCGGTACTCGAGATGCGGGGTCAGCACGGGTCTGTCAATGACACCGGTATCGGCCGCACTCACCTTGTGCAGCAGGCCTTGCGGGGCAGTCGCATTCGGCCCTGTGCCCGCCACGTGCGGGCTGTGTGGTCCTGGCATACCCGAATCCGCAACCATGCTCCGTAGCATAATGGGGATCACAGGCGCTGACCAGCGTGAAATGCGCCAGCCCGCGCCTTGACATGCCAATCCCGATGCGGACAATGAATTTCAACGATGAATACGTTCCAGCGCTTTGCTGGAGGTTGTTATGGCGATAGGTAACGTAGAACCGGGTGGTGTGGGTGCCGGAGCCGGCCCTCAAGGCGGCATCATCGAGCCGACGATCTGGGCGGCCCTTCCGTATTTCATCTCGCTGATGGTCTTCCCCCTGATGCTGCTGGCCGCCACCTTCGGGGGCTGGTGGCTGCTCGGGCCGGCCGTCTATTTCATGCTGGCCGGCTGGTTCGACAAGCTGTTCGGCACGGAAACGCGCAACATGGACCCGGAGGCCACCCTGGAGAGCCAGCTGATCCTGTACAAGCTTGCGATCTGGGCCTGGGCACTCCTGTGGCTGGTGACGTTCGTCTATGCGCTCTGGCAGATCCTGGTTGTGGGCCACCTGGCGCTGTGGGAAAGCCTGCTGCTGGCCGTCCTCCTGGCCCTGGTGGGACAGGCGGTGTTCATCGCCGGACACGAACTGATCCATCAACGTGCCCTGTGGGAGCGTCGCCTGGGCGAGCTGCTGCTGGCGTCCGTGTCGTACCCGATCTACGCCACCGAACACATCTACGTGCACCATGCCCTGGTGTGCACGCCGGCCGATCACGGCACGGCGATCAAGGGTCAGAGCTTCTGGCAGTACCTGCCCAAGGATCTGGCCGCGAGCCTGCGCGAGTCCTGGCGTTTCGAGTGCAGCCGGCTGTCGAGGCGGCACCTGCCGGTGTGGCATTACAGCAACCCGTTCTGGCGCTATGGCCTGACGATGGCCGGATGGTATCTGCTGGTCTACTGGATGGGCGGGATCTGGGCGGTGCTGGTGTTTGCGCTGTTTTGCTCGGGCATCATCCTGTCCATGAAAATCATCAATTACGTGCAGCACTACGGGCTGCAGCGCATCCGCCTGCCCAATGGCCGCTTCGAGCGTGTCGCGCCCCGCCATTCCTGGAGTGCGGCCAGCAAGTTCACCAACTGGATCTACTACAACATGCAGCGCCATGCCGACCATCACATCGAGGCCACCCGCTACTACCCGCTGCTGCAGCATCACGGCGAGGAGGAGTCCCCGCAGCTGCCCAGGAACTATTCCGAGATGGCCGGGCTCGCCGTGGCCCCCAAACGCTGGTTCGAGGTCATGGACCCGATGGTGGACCGCTGGCGCGCGCACTTCTATCCGCATATCGGTGACTGGAGCGCCTACGACAGTGCGGCCTTCGTGGCCCGCCCGGAATCGATCGAGCGCATCCAGGAAATCCTCGGAGCCTCGCCGCGCCTGACCGAGTGGATCAACGCCGCCCCGGAACTGCTGGACTGCCTCGAGGACCGCGAATTCACCGACCTGGACCTGCCGGATGGCTTTGGGCCGGACACGGGCTTTGAGACGATCGCGCGCAAGGGGCTCGCGCGTTTGTACTGGACGCATGAATTCGGGCTGGTAGAGATGACCGAGCAGCTGGCCGAGCTGCCGGCCCAGGGCGAGCGCGAGAAAGTCGAGACCGTGCGCAACTGGCTCAACGACAAGGTCTTCCAGGTGAGCATGCACGTGATGCGCGGCAACCTCTCGCCGGTGGAGGCGGGACCCGTGTTCACGAACCTTGCACAGGCCTCGATCTCTGTACTGCTGGCCGCCGTCGAGGACGAGTATCGCTCTACATCAAGGCGCGCACGACGTGCCCGCGGCGCACTGGCCGCGGTCCTGCTCGGCGATGCGGCAAGCGGCGAAGCCGTGCCTGGCTGCGAACTCGAGATCGCGTTCGTATACGAAGGCACCCCGCCCGAGTACTTCCGGTCCCTGGGGGCTCGCTTTTACAATGCGCTGCGTTCGTTCTCGCACGAGAACCTGCTGTTTGCGGAGATCCCGCGCACCCGGGAGGCCGCGCCGGTGCGCTCCCTGGAGGAATTTACAGAACATCACAGAACGGCAGGAACGGCCTACGAGCTACACACATTGATGCAGGCGCGTTGCATATTTGCGCCGGTGGATTCAGGCCTTGAGGTGCACCTGGACAAGGCACGCTGCGAAGTCCTGACGCACGGGACGGGGCGCCTTGAATTGCTGGATAAGCTCTCGGCGGTGGCCGACGATGTCCCGGGGCCGGGTCTTGTCTCGATCGAGGACATGCACGGCGGCCTGCACGAACTTGAGCATGCGGCGCGCTGGGTCCAGCTGACCCACGCCGAGGATGCCCTGACCTTGCTGGTTTCCGACACCGCCTCCGTGTATGAAACGGCTGGCGGCTGTGGGCTGATGGATGAAGAAGTGGCTGCGCGCCTGGCCGAGGCCACGCGCCTGTGGAGAAATATCCGCGGCGCCCTGCAGATGGTGGTGGGCTACCCCTTGGACGAGGAGGCGCTGGACCCCAAGGTCAAGGCGGCCATTGCGCGTGCCTGTGGACATGACGATTTTGATGAACTGCCCGAGGTCATTCGCGAGACCGCATCGCGCGCAGCCCTCGATCTTGGTGCGCTGGAGGGCATGCGGGGAAGCGATTCGGATGCCTCGCGGGATGCGCCCGGATAGCTCACCTCATGCGAGGTGAATGGCAACCTCGAGCGCGCCTGATTTATAATTTCCCGCCACGGTGACCGCAGTCTTGCGGGGGATTGCCGAGAGAACCCCCGGACCGGAACCCGTTTGAGAACATACATGATGACTCACCCTGTCTTTTGCCTGCCCTGCGTGCCGGGTTCATCCGGCCGCCATGCGGGCAAGAGAACCCTGCGCCTGGCCGGTCTTGCGCTGGTCATGGTCCTTGGTGCATGCGGAGGTGGCGGCGGCGGTTCCAGCTCGGATGCACAGCCGCCTGCAACGCCCTCTCAGGGAGGCTCCGACCCGGTAGAAACCCCGGAGCAGCAAACCCCGGTGGAGATGGCCGCCCCGGCACCGACCCTGACACCACCATCGCTGCCTTCATTACCCCCGGACCCATCCACACTGTGTATCCAGACGGTCAACAAGGGCTGCCTCGGGCTTGCGGAATTCGACAATGAGGTGAGTGGCCGGATGACGGTCTACGAGAACCAGCGCAACTTCAACAACCAGTGGGGCTTGTCCAGCATCCGGGCACAGCGCGCCTATGCCCACATGGAGTTGCTCACCGGGCTTCCCATTGACCCGGGCGAGGGGGTGACGGTCGGCTTCGTGGACTCCGGCATCGATCTGTCCCACCAGTTGTTTGCCGGCTCGACCATCAATGAGGTCTTCCTGGCCGGGGCTGTCAACGAAACCGGCACCCGGTTTTCCCACGGCACTGCGGTGGCCAGCGTGGCGGCGGCCCCTCGAATCGTCACCACCGTCAATGCCGGTCACGGTGTCGCCTGGGGTGCAAACATCGCCATGTTCGCCATTCCGACGGGCCGGGGCCCGGCGGGCTACAACCCGATTACGCTGAGCGGCCTGCAGTCCCGCGACAGCTTCTGGACGACCGTCATCAACGGTGCCCTGAACTGGCGAAGCGGAACGAGGACGGTGGACTTCCTGAACCTCAGCGTGGGTTCGGAGGGCATCATCAACAGTTACAGCGTGCGTGAGCTGCGCGCCAATTTCGGCAATGCCATCGCCGCGATGGCCCAGCACGGTGTGAATGAGAAGACCGTGCTGGTGTGGGCCGCGGGCAACGGCCATGGGGACAGCTGTGTAGCAGGCCAAGACCACTGCCGGAACCTCGCGATCAACGCGGTCTCGGTCGAAGTATTGCCGGGCCTGATGGCCCGCATCCCGGAGCTTCGCGGCCACACGGTCGCCGTGGCGGCCATCGGTGAGGACGGTCTGATCACCGATTTCTCCAACCGCTGCGGCATCGCCGCGAACTGGTGCCTGGCCGCCCCGGGCGAGGATATCCTGGCGACCTATTTCGGGCCGCACGAGGGCCAGGACGGATTCCGGGGCATCGCGACCGTCGACGGCACCTCGTTTGCCGCTCCCATGGTCACCGGTGGGCTGGCGGTGATGAAGCAGTTGTTCAGAAACCAGCTCTCCAACACGGCCCTGCTGTCCAGGCTGCTCGATACCGCCAACGATCGCGGGATCTACGCCAACCGTGCGGTGTATGGCCACGGCCTGATGGATCTCGGCGCTGCCACCTCACCGGTGGGGCTGCTCGAGGTCCCCCGGCAAACCGATATCGGTACTCCGGGCGTCCTGTTGCAGAACACGCAACTGCTGTCCAGCCCGGCCTTCGGGGATGGCCTCGTGCAATCGCTGCGCGGGCACGAGATGGCTGCCTTCGATGCCCTCGGTGCCCCCTTCTGGTTTGATCTCGGCAGTTTCGCAGCCCCCGCCTATAAACCCCCAATGAACGTGCAGATGCAGGACTTCCTGTCCGGCGTCCCCGATACCCGTGCCCCGTTGGGCGAGGACTTCGATTTCATCTACGTGCAGGAACTGCTATCGCCCGGGCTTTCTGCCTCGCGATGGAGACTTGGCCTGATGGAGATGCCGGGCGCGGGCCAGGCCGGTCATTTCGCACGTGCCGAGCCGGCCGTGGCATTGAGCGTGTCGGGTCCGTCCGGTTTCTCCGCGAGTGCGTTCACGAGCGAGGGGGTGGCGGGCGAGACGCCGGCGACCGGTGCGCTGGTGTCCTGGCAGGCTGCGGGTACCCCGGTGGCCCTGCATGCCGGGTGGCTTGGCGAGCCCGATTCCCTGCTTGGTGCCCGTGCTCAAGGGGCATTCGGCGAACTCGGCGCTGATGCCGTATTTTTCGGGCTGTCGATGGATTCGGAGCTTGCCGGCTGGGCACTTGGAGCCAGCGCCGAGATCGGCCGGGTACGCCCCGCGTCCACGCGGGGCCTGATCACCGGGGTCTCCTCGCTTGCAACCAGCACGTTCGCGGTTCGCGCCACCCGGGAAGTCGGCGAGGCTGGCACGTTTCGCTTGTCGGTGTCACAGCCGCTTCGTATCGAGGGGGGCCGCGCCTCCCTCAAGGTCCCTGTCGGGCGCACCCCTGCGGGCACCGTCCTGCAACGTTCCATGACTGCCCGCCTGGCGCCGAGCGGTCGCCAGGTGGACGTGGCTGCGCACTGGCGCCAGCCCCTGGTCCTGGGCGAATGGCGCTTTGGCGCGACCTGGTCGCATGAGCCCGAGCACCGTGAAAACGCGGAAGCCGAATTCACCTTGCTGAGCGGTTGGCTGTACAGCTTTTGAACCCACGCACCGGATTCCGGGCGTAGTGGTTGCCGGGAAGCCGCATGCCGTATCCGGCCTGCCTAATGATCTGGGAGTATCTAGTCTGGAGCCCTGACGAATGTCCGGATCAGGGATGCAGGGGGATCGGGTCTTGGTCGGACAGCCGCTCGATGTTCACGGTGTCGAGCGCCGGCCTTCGTTCTCGTTTGACCCGAAGATGGTGCGATGGGCGATGCAGTGTATGGAATCTGCTCAGGCAGGTCTGCCCGTCAGCTTCACTCGGCGTCGATCAGCTTCCGTCGCGCATCACTTGCGCCAGGGCACTCTCCGCGCTGTCGAACATTTCCTGCAGGATTGACTTGCGTTCCAGCTTGAGCGACTCGACCTGTGCCCACAGGGCTTCTTTGATCTTCGCGGTCGCCTGTTCGCGCTGCTCGTCCGTGAGGCTACAGTCGTTCTTGAATTCGTGCTTTTCAATCACGAAGTCTGCAATCCCGAGGATATTGTCCGTGACAATACTGAAATCGACGGAACTCTTGACGTTCTCCAGTATTTCCTGGTCATCTTTTTCAGACATGGGGTTCTCCTTAGTAAGGAACAAGTATATACAAAGCACCCGGGCATGAGAAGAAAAACAAGACGTTATGGGCTAGGGGTGGAGTGTCCCCTGCACAGGATTCATGAAGTGCCGGGTTTGTGGCTGCCGGTCAGGGCTTGGGGCACTTGCACCGCTCCCAGTTCGATCATCTGCGAGAACATGTCGGTGATGGCCTGCTCAATGGCACGGTATTGCATGCCCAGGGATTGCCTGGACTTGGAATTGTCGGCGCGCCATGGATGTCTCATGTTCTTGCTGACAACGGGGCGGGTGAATGCCTTGTCAGCCCGCGGCCCCACCAGCCAGAGGAGCCATTTCGGCAGCACCCGGTGGGGAAATGGCCGATGATCCTTGAACATGGCATGCAACAGTGCGGACACGTCGATGAAGCGTTTCACATCGGAGAAGATGATGTGGCGCCCTTGCGCCCCGGGCAGGAAGCCTGCACGCAGGTGGGCTTCGGCCACGTCACGCACATCCACCATGCCGGTCTCGTAGGGGGGCACGCCAGCTTTCAGGGTGCCGTCTGCAAACTTCTTGATCAGTGAGAAGGAGTAGGCGTCTGGGATGTAGTCGGTGACACAGGGTCCGAGGACCAGTCCCGGGTTGACGGTCACCAGGCGCCAGCGATCCTGCGCTTCGGCAATTTCCCAGGCGATGCGTTCCGCCTGCGTCTTTGAGTAGGGATAGGGCTGGTGCTTGGGTGTGGACGTCGTGTTCCAGGCCTCCTCGTTGAGAACTTTGCCCGGCAGCTTCGCGATGTCCGCATTGTCGCCGTAGGTCGCGACCACGGAGCTGGTCAGCACTACCCGGCGCACGCTGCCCGTGACGTTGACGCTGTCCAGCACGCTGCGGGTGCCGAGTACCGCGGGATCGATCAGTTCGCGCTGCGGGTCGCGAACGGCAAACTCAAATGGTGAGGCGGTATGAAAGACGACGCTGCAGTCCTTCATGGCCCGGGTGTAGCTGCCGCGTTCAAGCAGGTCGGCCTGGAAGAACTGGATGGAGCCCGGCAGTTCGCGGCGCATTCGCTCGATGTGTGTCATCTGGTTGGCAATGCCCGGGTTGCGCACTGCCGCATGCACACTGAAGCCCTCCTCCAGCAGCCGCCGGGTCAGCCAGCCCGCGACGTAGCCGGTGGCCCCGGTTACCAGTACCGGCGCCGAGGTATCGTACTCCAGACCCGGCGGAGATTCCTGATGGTCCTGCATCGAAGCAGGATAGGCCAGGACAGGCGCTTATGGAAGCCCGGGCGTGCCCTCAGAACTGCATCCTGGACCACAGCCCGATGCCGTACCCAGAGGCATCCGCGGTGTCGCCGAGACGCCCGCCTTCGAGGCTCAGGTGCAGCGAGCGGGCAACCTCGAGACTGCTCCCCAGGCGGATGTCCAGGCCGCCTTCGTCGATCAGCGAGATGTCGGCAAACGGTACCCAGAGACCCTGCCCGCCAAGTGCCGGCAACCCGTATTCAAGCTTGGCATTCAACTGCCCGGTCATCTGCGGGCGCACCTCCTGCTGTCCGGTGCCGGCATCCCAGGCCCAGAGCCTGTTCAGGGAACTCGACGGCAGGCCCCAGCGCGGCGAGAGGCTGAATGCAAGGCCGTGGCGCCCGGGCGTGGGATCGACCCGGATCTCGCCCATCAGGCCCCACTCGTCGTAATCGTCGTCGTGGTCGATCAAAACGCGGGCCCTGCCTTCCATGGCGAGGCGCCGATTCGGATCGCTGTAGCGCACCCCGGTGCCGAGTTCGATGCCGGAGCCGGTGAGAGCATCGCCGCGGTCATGGCGAAAGCCCACTTCCAGCGAGGGGATCAGCAGCCGGCCGTCGCTTTTCTCGAGCACGTGCTTGCCTTCCAGTGCCAGGCGCGTACGCCTGAAGCCGGCATTCAGGGAAGCGATCTCCTCGCCGCCGCGGGCACGGATTTTCGTGGCATTGCCCTCGCCCTTGAGGCGCAGGGTGGAGACCCCGGGTGCATACTGGTTTTGCATCGTGGCCAGGCGGCTGCTGAAGCCGAGCGTCGCGCTCATCATCTGGGTGTCACTGGAATCGCGCCAGCCCTCCGCGTCGATTCGCACTTCGCCCTCTCCGTAGCCGACGGTGGACCAGATGTGCATGTGGTCGTCCGGCGAGGACCAGCTGAGGTACGGGTGCAGGCTGGTCAGCTCGGCATCGTAATCGCCCTGTACGGCATCCTCGCGGTCGTGGAAATCGAAGTCGCCGTCTGAGCGCGATAGCGCGATGCCGGCCAGCAGGTTGGGCCGCAGCCACGCATCGAGCCCCATGTGGGCGTTGGTCAGGTCGCCGTCCCAGATGACCGGGCGGTCGCGCCCGCCGCCGACGTCACGATAGTCGCCGCGTACCCACAGCGAGGCTGCTTCCCAGGGTCCGCTGTCGGCCCCGAGCGGCAGCACGAAGGATTTTCCATCCAACAGGTACTTGAGGTCCACGGACTCGCCGGGTTGCAGCTGGGGAATGGAGATCAGGATCTCCTCGATCGAGGTCACTTCCTCCTCCGCCTCGGCCTCCGGGGTCTTTCTCTTGTCCACGCCCCCGGGTGCGGCCATCTCCAGTCGGCTGGAGATGGCGGACAGCGTGCTCGACATCATCGCCTGGGTGATGCGCGGCAGCAGTTCGTCATTGACCCGCGTGCGCGATCCGGTCGGCTCATCGTCGTCGCGCACGACCACGGTTGCGGTGCCCGGCTGGCCAATCGTGTAAGTGGTGGCAGCCCGCAGGCGCGCCGTGACCACGCTGTCCGGTTCATTGCGCCGGTCGGCGACCGTCGGCACCGACAGCAGGGCGAGCATCTTGCCGGCATCGAAGGATACGTGCGCAGGAGGGGGCCTCTGCAGCATCCTGCCGGACTCGCTCACTGCAACCTCGACCTTCAGGGCGGTCTCCATCGGCCCGGACCTTCGCAGCGTGAAGGCCACCTCTGTGCCCTCGACCACCGGCGAGGGACCCGCCAGGATCACGATCTCCGGCAGCACCCCGCCAGGCCCGGCCTGCGGGTTGCGCGGATTGCCCGTAGTGCCGTGGCTCGTGCCGTCATCATCGCGCACGTCGATCGTCGCGGCGGAAGGCGTACCCACGGTGTAGGCGCTGTCGACGATCACCGTCACGGTAATGCGGCTGTCGGGCTCGTCCACGTCGTCTGCCACGGTATCCAGGGTCAGCTGGATCCGGCTATCACTGACGCCGAACGTTTCCGTGCTCGTGCCGTCCTGCGTGGTCATCTCTCCGGTCTCCTGCACGCTTACCGTCACGTCCAGGGTTGCCGTGGTGTCCCCGCTTCGCGAAAGGGTCAGGGTTGCGCTTTGACCTTCCGTCAGGCTCGAACGGTCCGAACGGATGGTCACCACCGGGAGTCCCGGGGTGGTGTCGTCGTCCTCGACGATGACCGAGGCGCTGGAAGGCGAGCCGATCGTGTAGGACCTGGGACCTCCCGGCTCGATCGCCACCGTGATCGTGCTGTTGTCCTCGTCGTTCGTATCGTCATGGATCGGCACCTCGATGATCTCCATCGCCTGTCCGGCCGGAATGGTCAGGGTCGTGGGATAGGTGTAGCCCGAATCCACCATGCTGTGGGATTCCGCCACCCGTATGTTCACGACCAGCGCCTCTTCGGTGAGGCCCACGCGCTTGAGGGTGAAGGCTGCCGGCCCGTTCGCCTCGCTGATCGGCGAGGGGCCCGCGTGTATCGTCACGCTCGGCCAATTGTTGTCCTCGACGGTGACCGAGGCCGAGCCCGTGCCGCCGACCGTATAGCCGGATTGCGCGATCACGGTAGCAGTGACCAGGCTGTCGAGTTCATCCAACTCGTCGTTGTCGGTTTGCAGGGAGAGCGTGGCGGTATCATTGTCGGAGGTGAAGGTTACAGTGTGTGACCTCTCCAGGGAGGTCGGGATCATGTCCTCGCTTTCGGTCACGAGTACATTGACCGTGAGTGCTGATGCCGTGCTCCCGGTTCGGGTCAGGGTGAAGTCGGCGGTTTTGCCCTCTTCCACGGTCGAGGCGTCTGCCTCGATCGTGACCGTCGGCAGGTCCACGGTGTTCTCCAAGCCTTCCGTGTCCGTGTCCTCCGTATCCCTCGTGCTCGAGTCTTCCTCGCCCGTCATGTTCAGCACCGGGGTGGTGATGACGTTCAGCCCGCGCGGGGTACTGCAACCCTGCGAACGGTCGGCCACGCCGTCCGAGTCCCAGGAAAAGGTGACCACATCGTCGGGCGCAATCGGCACCAGCATGTCAAAGCCGAAGCTGGACGAGGCATAGGCCGTTTCCGTATCGACCTCGGTGCCCGTGCCGTCGGCCTTGTAGCGGTCGTACCCGTAGCCGTTGTTCGGGCAGTAGGTAATGCCGTTGACGTGCACCTTGATGATGAAGCGGAACGGGGAGCCGCTGTAGCCCAGCAGGTTACTGAACTCCGAATTGCGCAGGCAGGCCTGAATCCGTGCCCGGGGACTGCGTCCCGTCTGGAAGGGCGCGTTGCTGACCACCGCCCAGCTGTCCGTATCGGAATTCGGCAACTCGTCCCACTCGGCATGCAGCCTGGTGTTCTTGCACAGATCGCCGGCCTGGGCTTGCGGACCCAGCAAGACCAGGGCTGCCAGCACGAACGCCAGGAACCGCAGGAATCGGACGAGGGAGTGGGGGCAGGCGATCAAATCAGCCCCCTGGTCCGGTCTGTGCCGGTGCGTGGTGGAGCAGTCGCAATGTCCTTGTGCAAGTGCCTTGGCCTCCGTGGCGCGGGTCCCGTATTGGTGCGGCTACATGATTTCATCATGTAATCAAATGACGAAATCATGAAAATAGCAGGAATTATATACAATTCCGCTACATATAGTATATAGGTAGAAACTGAATAACAATATGTGCGTATCTTCGGTATGAGCTCGATTCCTGGCAGGGATCCCGGGGATGGAATTCACGGAACGGGAATGATGGGGGCAGCAGGAAATGTGAGCTGGGCACGGGCGAATTTGACATGCGCGAATGCGGGTTCCATAGTGCAGGACACACTGTGCGGGCCCTATGGCACGTGGGACATCAGCCATCGAGGCACAGGCTTGGAATCGAATTGCGAGGAGGAATCATGACGGCCGACAACACCCCTGAAATTTCCCAAACCCTGCGGCGAAATCGGCGAGCCCACAGGCTGGTTGCCACGCTACTGATTGCACTTGTACTGGCCTGTATGGCCTTGCCGGTATACAGCCAGAGCGAGGCGCACACTCCGAAACCCATCTTGGTCATTGACCGGACAGCGATCGAGCTTTCGGGGATGACCACCCTGTCGCAGTTTCTGTCCAGCCGCTCGGCGTTCAACGTGTTTGGAATCAACGGCCTGTCCGCGGCGATCGGCGGCTCCTACCGGGTGGACGGTCGGCCGGTCACGGGACTCGACTTCTCCATTTTCCCGCTCTCGAGTATTGAGCGTATTGAGCTGATCGAGGAAGGTGCGACCCGCTACCGCGGGCATATCGGCGATGGCACCATCAACATCGTACGCCGTCGCGACTTCCAGGGCAGCGAGGTTTCAGCCGGCCTGGGCCGCCCGGATCAACCCGGCATCGACTCCAACGCCGGCAGTGCCATCTGGGGTGGACCCGTGGGGAGTGGTCATGTCCTGGTCGGCATTGACCATGCTTTCAGCGAGGAAGTGAAAGATTCCCAACGCAGCTACACCCGCACCCGGTTCACCGATTCCCTGGCCGGTGCGCAAAGTGTGTCAATTGCCGGCAACACACTGCTTGTCGGTGATGACAGCTATGCCATCGGTGCCTGCGACCCCCAGGTTTACACGGGCCCCCTTGCGGGCAGTAGTGGTGAGGTCTGCGGCTACCCGTATGGTAATGTCGCGTGGTTCGCCGGTTATCCCAGGAGCCAGCGGGAGAGCGTGTTTCTGCATGCCGATCACCCCATCGGGGAGAGTGCGGAGATCTATCTGGATGTGCTCGCTGCCCAGACACGCACCCGCTACACCTGGGCACCGCCGCCCGGCACCTTTACCTTCGATGTCTCACAGGCCAGCTCCGTCCAAGATACGCTGGAGGCCGCAGTCCCGGGTCTTGTGATTCCGGTCGATGGCAGCGTGACGCTCGCCCACCGCTTCGTGGGCCACGGTACACGGAATTGGCGCTGGGACTGGAATGATCGCAATCTCGTTGCCGGGATCCGCGGAGAGTTGGCCTCGGGTCTGGGCTATGACGCACATATCCGGCATTACCGCAAACGTGGCGTGGAAGACGGCAAGACGTTCGTCAGTGAAGAACTGGTAACCGCCGAGATCCTGAGCGGCGACTACGACTTCGTGAACCCGCTTTCCACAGAGCCGGCTCACCTGGCCGCTATCCACAGGACTTCGTTGCACAGCCGCCAGAACTATGACGAGGAGATCACGGTGCTGCACGTTGCACTCGATGGATCCGCCCTGGCCCTGCCCGGCGGCCCGGTCCGCTGGACGACCGCCTTCGAGTTCGAGGACTACTCGTTTCAGGATGTGGTCCATCACCGGGATTTCGAAAACCGGGTGTACGATGTCACAAAGGTCCTCGGCGGCGGCGGCTCGCTGGTTGATGCGGACCGTCACGTGATGTCGGCCAAGGCGGCGGCAAGCCTGCCCGTGCTTCCGGACTGGGAGCTGGTGCTGACCGGTCGGCTCCGGGACTATGACGATGTTGGCGGGACACCGGCCTGGCGGGTGTCCAGCCACTACCGGGTGAACGATGCATTCAGATTTCGCCTGCATTCCGATTACACGGAGTTCTCACCAGGCATCCGGGATCTGTACGAGTCCGACAGAAACGTTTTCCCATACGTGCGCGACTGCAAGGCCTACCTTGATAATCCGCAGGCGTGCGTCGATCAGGCGCCCGTGCTTCAGATCAAGACCGAGGATGTCGGAAACCCGAACCTTGTCCCGGCCAAGGCCAGTTCGGTCGGCATCGGTGCCACCCTACGATTCACATCGATGTTTCTCACGGCCGACTGGTATCGACAAAAAGTCTGGAACCGGGCTTCCCGGCCGAGCACTCAGCTTCTCGTCAACCTGGAAAACCGTGGCCAGGACTTGCCGGAGGGTGCACAAGTCTTGCGTGTCGGGGGCAGTGAGACCGGAACGATCGAAAAGATCGTGCGCCCGCTGATGAACGACAGGGACAACGACAGCCGCACCGAGGGCCTGGCCTTGCGTGCCGGAGCGGCCTGGGAGACTGCCTGGGCGCTGCTGGACCTGGACATCAACTACCTGCGCACCATCGACAGCTATTCCAGGGTGCAGGGCGTGAAGCAGCCGGGCGACTTCCCGCGCCACCGCGTCCATGCCGTGCTGCGTGCAAGCCGGGGAGATTTGACGGCAAGCTGGAACGTCCATTCGATGTCCAGCTATTACAATCCAACGCGCACGGGCCGCTGGAACAGTTGGACGGGTCATGACCTGGCGTTGCACTGGCAGGGCGCCTACGGCCTGCAGGGGTTGAGGCTCAGTGCCGGTGCACTCAATATCGATGATCGCAAGCCAGCCTCGAACCCGGCAAACCCGAACAACCCGGTGTTGAGCTACGATTCCGTGCGCGGTCGCACCTACTTTGTCAATGCCAGCCTTGGCTGGTAAGGCGCACCAAGAGTTCAGGCCTGAACCCGCGCCTTAAGTCGGGAAGTTTTGGGCTGGGTGTTGTTGGGATATGGTTTCGAATGGGAATTATATACCTAAATACGCAAAGACCCTGCCCGCTATTTGCGGACCAGTCGCCATTTCGTGTCCAGTTCCTTCTTGGTCGGCATCCGGTTTACGGCCTTTTCCTCTGGCTTGCCACCATGCATGATCGATCTCACCGCACTCTGAAATTATCTTAGGGTGATTTTCTTTAGATGGCTCTGCTTCATAGAATGTAGCTCCTATGTTTGTATGGCGAATAAGAGAAAAATCTAGCCCTGTGGCCTCTGATTATCAAATTTATCAATGATCATATTTGCAATACTTTCGAGGACTTTATTGGTAGTTTCGATGTGTACAGCAATGGTAGACAGGGCTTCTTCTATGGCTTCAAGTGCCTGTACTGTTCGACCTTCAAATTCATTCATATCGATATCTCCTTAAAATTTGAAAAAAGCGGGATCACGGGTATTTCTTGAAAAGACGAACGGACAAACAAGCTTCACGGGCCATTGCATTGATAACGCCGGGCTCGTATTCAAGGGTGGGAAAGATGTACCCGCAGTCCTTGCAGGCACGTTGGCGGTAAACATAGTTCTCGTACGGCCTGCTGTTCTTTACCCGGGTCTTGCCGGTGCAGCGGGGACAGAGCATTGATAAATAGATCTAACCCTGTAGCCTCTGGTTATCAAATTTCTCAACCATACTTTCGAGGGTTTTATTGGTAGTTTCGATATGTACAGCAATGGTACCTAGAACTACTTCTATGGCCTCAAGCAACTTTACTGTGTGATCTTCAAATTCATTCATATTGGCATCTCTTTTAAATTTCTTAAAAGTTTCAGACGGAAGCAGGAGGGCGCAGACTTTACCCAGGGGCCAAGCATTAGCCTGACTTTACCTGCTCCCGCAACCTTGCCGAGTAATAGACTAGTAAGGCCAGATTACTTCATGTCGGCTTGCATGCATGAAACCGCCCAAATTCCGTAGATTGTCTTTCTGGTCGCTAGGTCATGGCCCTTGACCAAGGGTACTAGCATTTACTGCGTTGACTGCCAATTCAGGCTCCACCTGCATAAAAAGGCCGAATACCTCGTTCCTGCTCAAGCCCAACTCTCCATAGGTTTGCATGTGCTGGCTGTAAATTTCATTGAAGCATGGACTTATCGCGTACCTAATCACTTCTTACCCGTAATCCACAGAATGAACCAGCGGCACATACAAAATAGCTGCCGTGCAGACAGCCAGTAGAAACCTGCTCATGCTGTGTTTGCTCATTCCTTCTTGGGAGACAAAAGCAAGAGGCCAAGCTGCGATGCTTGCTTGATGTTCATGTTCAGGATGTACGTCACCTCTCCTGATTGGATCTTGAGTTCCACGATGCGGTGACCGAGGTCATCTATTCCATGTATGGTGGCGGTAGCCCCACTGTACTGTATGACTTGTTCTTTCATGGTCATAGGTTGCGGACAACTACACAATCTTTTGATAGAAGTTAGACGCGGGTCAACGTACTACACTCATCCGCTTCAAATGGTATAAGCCCATTTCCTGAAGCCATCGGAATGCAGTCCCTCGGAATCTTTTCTTGAGTGATTGTTACGCATGCGTTCGTAAGATGATAATCACTGCTTCGAGGCCGCATAGGCTCCTGCCACTTCTCCATTCGTGAAGGAGTGCTCGAATGTGCCGATGATACTGTTCGGAGCCATGTTGGTGGAATCCCCGGCAATCGCGCCGTGGAACAGGTAGTTCCATCCTGAAGGCCCACGAAAAAGAGCTTCACCCTGATCTGCATAGTCATGTGCAAATCTGGACAAGGGCACTGTCCATGAACTGTCAATGACATTCCCTTGGTCGTTTTTGAAATTGGTGATCTGTCCGCTGATGACTGTCAGGAACTGCTCCTTGGGTTCAGGATCCCCCTGTGAAGTATCTCGCGTGGCACTGAAATCGGCGCTGAAGGTTACGGTAGCGGCGAACTGTCCCCCTTCCCGGTATACGTTCTGTATTTTCCTTGCATACAGCCCCACGGCATGGCCGGAATAGGAGGCCGTTCCTTTTGCTACATGATTGTCGCCATCATGCAATTCTGGATACGCTTCGCTGTTTCCCGTGGCGTAAGGTGTCATGGAGACCCTGCTGAGTTCACCGTCTGGCAAGGAGCTTTCAATGGTGCCATCGTGATCTGAATACGAGTTCCACCAGCCAAATTGAACATATTCCGTATCCGTGGCACCTGCCTTGTTGGTATAGAGATAGACGTCATGCCTTGTACTATTGTTGAACGGGTTTTCAGGTGGATATGGCATGCTCGCTACGGGAACCTGAGTTTGTGACTGGGCCGCATTGGTAAACCCGGTTATCGAAATAAGGGTTTCTCCGTTGCTGGTGAATGGCACGGTCTCAGGGCCATCAATAGTGATCACAAGACCATCTATCGTATTCCCTTCAAGGGAAGTACTAGTTGTGTACAGACTGCTTTCGGATACAAGTCTGCCCATTGCCTTGTAAAGAGGGATTTCCGTCAAGGGAGGAGGTGGCGGTGTCACAGGATCATCCGGTGGCGCTATGGGATCACCCGGCTCACGTGGTCCTGCGGGTTCAGCCGGGTCTGTCGGCTGCCCTGGCCCAGGTTGGGGAGGGGGTACGGGCATTTCAGGTTCCGGCACAGGTACTGTCTCTGTGCTCCTGCTGCCACCGCCTCCTCCGCCGCATGCCGACAACCCCAATGCAAAAAGAGTGAGTATAACTAGGCGCTTGGCTGTCCCTTGCATTACTACCCCTTTCACTTAGCGCAAAAATGACTGCGCCACGCTACTTGATCCCGATAGCTCCCAAAGTGGATTGTTGGCCTTGATTCGGTTGGCAGGTTACCGAATTAAAACGCACTTGGAATCTATCAATTGATAGAAGTAGGGAGAAGGCCATGAAGTTTGTACCCAGCTACGCCAACCAAGGCGACCATATTAGGTTTAAGGCCAGTTGGACCAAGGGCAGCAAGCCGCCGGCGACACCTATTTGAATGGGAAGTGTCTCTAATTTGCTATCATCCTCCTCTGCAAAAATGGGTGTGGTGTCACCACGCCACGCTGGCCTGCATCTGCACATGGCTTTCCTCCAGTCTCATGCTGACCTCGGTGCCAGTGCTTGTGCTCCATGCGAGGGTGAGCGAGTAGCCGTTTTCCTCGAAGTCGTCGTCGCCATGGTTCGCGAGGTGGTGTCCCCGTAGCTCGGCTGAGAGTTCGTTGGCGAGGTTGCGGTAGGTGAGGCTGGGGTGGAGCTCAAGGCCGGTGCCGGTCTCAGCATCGCCGCCGTCATAGCGTACTGAGGCACGTAGGGCGGGTACCCACAGGTGGTGGTAGACCTTGGCTCGGAGCGTTCCTTCAAGGCCCGCACGTAACCTGTGGACGCGTTCGGTGGCGGGCAGGGGGCGATGGGCTTTCGTGCGGGCGTAGAGCGCATCGATCTCGGCGGTGAGATGCAGGGGGCCTGCATGTGCAAGGGTGCTGCGAAGGCCCGTTGCGATCATCTGCAGCTCGATGTCTGCACGCACATCATCCAGGCGCATGTGGCCGCTTGCGTAGCCTGCCGTGCCCCATGCCGTGAGGGCGGGGGTGAGGCGGTAGCCGAGGTAGGGATAGATGCCTGTGAGTTGTGCGCTGATCTCGTCCGAACGCCCGGTCATGCCACAGTTTCCTTCGCCATCGCTCTGCCCCAGCGTGATGCCGAGCGTGCCCATGGCATTACGCAGTTCCACACCTGCCAGGTAGCTGGTGATATCGCCACTGAGATTGACGTCATCCTGCTCGCCATTGAAGCCCGTGCCTGCAAGACGCCCCCAGAAGGCTGCTTGTGTGCCAGTATCGGTCTCTCCCGTGTAGGAGGCGTAGCGAAGCCCCGTGCGCTCGTCAGGCGTGAATATGCGCGCCTGTACGCTGTCTGTAACCTGTGTGGCCACGGTGCGCCCGAAGCGCGATAGCCACAGGCTGGCGGGATGGTCGGTGCTGTTGTTGGTGACCAAGTAGTCGGTGTAGGTGTCGACGGGATTGCCGTCCACCCCACGCAAAGTACGTGCACCGTAGCTGAGGGTGACGCGGTCCGTGCGGATCACCGCCATGGCCAATGTCAGGGATACGGTGGTCGCGCCCAAGGTGACATCCTGCACGGCCACCGCCTTGCCATTTACCCGCACGGTGTAGTCGGTGGGCGCAGGGGTAGCACTTGCATCCAGCATGTCGTCGTAGGCGAGATCAAGGTCTACGCCGTTCACCATGGCCGATTGTAGTTCAAGCGGCTCGCGGTCCGGCGTGGTATTGTCGATCTCAGTCTCGAAAGGCGTAGCCGGGTTGCCAGCCTCATCCCGGATAGGATTGGTGTCCGGCACCGTGTAACTGACGGTGACGGCCTCGCCGATCCTCGCGGGTTGTACCAGGTGTAGGGTTACAGTGGCGCCCTGTATTTCGATGGAGACCACATCAACGCTCTGCCCCTCCAGCAGGACCCCGAAGGCGGACACGGGAGGTGTGTCGGTACGCAGGGATTCGCTGAAGGCCAGGGTCAACACGTCATCAAGCAGCACGACGGATACCAGCTCGGGTGGGGTAATGTCAGCGGGTGTGCGACTGTGGGGCTGCCTGACAGTGACCTCGTAGTTCTCGAAGCCAGGCGCGTCGTTGCCGATACTGCTCTGCAGGCGCTGTGCATCTAGGGTTGGCTGCGTGTATTTCAGGGTGGTCTCTTGGTCCACCGGGATGGGTTCGCCCATGATGATGATCACCTGGCGGCCGCTGACCGCAATCTCCCATGGCGCATCGTCGTTGTTGCCCGAGACCTCCACGCCGCCCACGGTGATGCGGTAGGACGAGTTCGGCGGCACCTGGGTACTGTCCAGGGCGGTATCATAGGTCAGGACCAGTCGGGTGCCGGTGGCTATTGCGGACTGGATCTGCGGCTCCGGGACGTTGTTGGTGATATTCCGACGATTGTTTCCGACGATGTTCGCAGCCTGCTCAGGCAGATTCTCTCCGACCGCCTCGATCTGGATCGGGTTGACCGCATGCGATGCGCTGTACTGCAGGGCAATGGCATCGCCTGCAAGGATTCTGTGGGTGGTCGGGATGATCAGGGTGACGTCGGCACCGGATACGGTCACCGAGGTGATCGCCACCGGGCAGTTGATACTGGAAATGCCTTGGTTGCCCACCCAGCAGTAAAAGCCTGCACCAGTCCACGAGGTGCTCGGAATGTGGCTTGGGCGCGTGTCAAAACTCTTGAGGATGATGAAGCCCTCGGTGCTCGGCACGGAGCTTTCGTCAAGATCCTGGTCGTAGGTGATGGTGATCGTGGTGCCTGCCTCGTCGGTAACGGCGGAAGTGATAGCTGGCGGTGCGGCATGTGCAAGGTGGGGTGTCAGGAAGAGAAAAGATACTGTGCCAATACAAAATAGGCGAATCACCTCCCTGTAGTTCACTTTAAAATTAGGTATTTGCATACATGACTCTCTTGCAGCAAGTTGAAAGAAAAATTTTAAAGGGCGCCAAGGATGTGGCAGGGGAAGTATCTGAAAAGCAGGTGGGCCCCAGTGTCTAATAAAGCGATGCCGCTACACACTTATTTTGTAGGTATCCAGAAACCCCACATCAGGATTAAATGGATACCTATCAATATGACATTTATGGTAAAGGTTTGCCGCTAGTCTGGAATCTATCAATTGATAGAAGTCAAGCATAAGTCAACGGATTACACTGTATTTGCATCAAATGGTATAAGCCCCTCTCCTGAGGCCATCGGAATGCAGCTCCTTGGAATTTGTTCTTGGGTGATTGTTATGCATGCGTGGATCCGGGGTGAGAGGTGAAATGAGTCCGCAGGGCATCTTCGGCCGAATCATCAGTTCTCTAAATGAGGCAATGCTTGATGACACCCATTGGCCGCAAGCTTCCAAGCTCATCGATGAGGCCTGCGGGTCCAAGGGAAATGCGTTGTTTTTCGGGAAGGCCAGTTCGAGCACCCATGTAGATATCTATTTCACCAAGTGCTGCTACCGCGGGGACTCACGCCCTGACCAGATGCATGAATACCTGAAGCACTATCACGCTGCAGACGAGCATGTCCCGCGTATGCGAAGGCTCCCTCATGGCAAGATCGTTCCCATTGCCGAACAATTCACGGAAGAGGAACGAAAGCGCTCGAGGTGTTATAACAAAGCCTATTCGCGGTATGAGATGCAAAATGCATTGGAAGTACGTCTCGATATGTCCGACGGCGCACATATCGCATGGGGAATCGCCGATCCCGTGGATTCGACTGGCTGGTCAACGTCGCGGGTCGAAATGATTGCCCGCGTGCTTCCGCAGATTCACCAGTACGTGCGGGTGCGGTCTGCACTGACCGAGGCAGACGCGCTCGGTGCGTCACTTTTAGACAGCACCCGTGCAGGCATTATCCAGATGGATCGTCGCGGAATGATTGCGACGATGAACGACAAGGCCAGTAAGCTGCTTGCGAAAAATGACGGACTTACCTGCCGGGCCAATTCACTGATTGCTGTGCAGCCAACGGACCAGTCCAAACTGTCTGAACTACTGGCCCGGGCACTACCGCGGTATGGGGCACATGCCAGGAGCGGATCTATGGTGATCCGCCAGCTTGGCCTGTTGCCCATGCTGGTATTGCACGTCATGCCCGTGGAAAGCCGAGAAGAGCACTACCAGACGAGACGCATTGCCGCGCTCATACTCCTGATGGACCCGATGGACCGTGTCAGCATCGACCCCGACCTCGTGGAAGAGCTTCTGGGGCTCTCGGCAAAGGAGGCCCGGATCGCAGTGATGCTCGCCGAGGGGCGGACTCTGCGTCAGATCGCAGCGATGACCGGGCGCGGTTACAACACCCTGCGCTACCAATTCCATCTTATCTTCACCAAGCTTGGGATCTCACGCCAAGTCGAGTTGACTCAGATCATACACGCACTCTCGGAATTTCCTGGATTAAAAAACTAAAAGCACGGCGTATCTGTGCAGCCCCACTCTGGTTTACACCCTCCCGGTGTATGCCAAGGGGTTCACAGAAACTACTGGGTAGCGCGTAGCCGACAGAACCCGAATGCTTTGGTCCCAGGACATGCCTAGGGGTTTATATCAACTGATAGAGGCCAAATTAGTCACGTATGTGTACAGTCACAGTGAGCTTGGTGCCTGAGCGGTAATTCTCTCCGGGTGAATCGTCTATTGGTTTCCAGGAAATGACGTCTCACTTTTAATAACGCAGTTCCGAGTGAGATGAAATCAAAGCTTATGATTTCATAATTGACACCCGTGACGGCAGCGTTTTTCGTCAATAGCGCAAAACGTCCACAAAGGCTCTAGATATGACATACAGGGAAGTTCTATTCACAGTCTTTTTTCTGTTGCTTGGCATCGAACCAGCCTTTGCAACTGCCGTGTGCAGCCGCATCGCGGTACGACCTGAGCGCGCGCTCGGACACCCGTGGCAGGCTGGCTTCCGGCATCGACGGGGATGGCATCACCATGCAGGCCGAAGCAGGCCGCACGTTCAAGCACTGGGGCCTGACTCGGCTATACGGACGTATCCATCGACAGGTTCACCGACGTGACGGGTGCTAGGACATTATTCTCAACCCCAGCCCAAACCACGGGAAGTTTTGGCGTCCTTAACTCACAGGAACTGGGGAATGGCAAGCACATACGCCTCGATCGACTACGAACACACACTAAGTGGCAAGACCACCAAAGCCACTGTATCCGGCGAGACCATGAAAAACAGTGCAAGAAACGACTCCACCCTGGTCCTGTCAGCTGGCGCAAGCAAGAGAGTCGGCCACTGGATACTCGGCGCACAATCATCACTCCATAACACCGGCGTATCGGCACAAGTCAACGTGGGGATAATGTTCTAGGGAATGTTAGATAAGGAGCAACCATGGAAGAAAACCAATACATCATGACCACCAGCCTGGACGAGAAAGAGGGCAGGCTCCCAAGGATAGGCGTGTATAAATCGCTCAAGATGGCGATGCAGAAGGCCCAGATACTGTTCAAGGACCAGTACGACCCGAACAACCCGAACAAGCTGGTGACCGTCACCGTGACTGACGGCAAGCGTGTGATCACGCAACCGCTTCGCCACAAAAAATAAGGAGATTACCAATGTACAACAGGATATTCGCGGTATCGTTCATGGCGTTATGGCTGTCAGCCTGTGGCGGAGGCGGTGGGAGCAGTGAGCCTGCGATGATGAACCCGGCCCTGGCTCCTGCCATGCACGAACAACAGCAGCCCCTGCAGCAGACCGCTTTCGAGGGCGACAACCAGCAGGGCGTCACTGCCATAGGCACGGTTGCGCCAACCATTTCATCGGCCCTGTCCCTTGCAAGCGAGACCGTGTTCGGCAGTATCGTGCAGACCGCGAACAGAGGACTGTCAAGCCCTGTCAGCGTGGAAACGGTGTTTACGGGGGCAAGGTTCACGTTCCTGCTGAATCGCCGGGACAACAGCACGCTGTTCCTCGATACGGACGTCGACGGCACCAGCGTGGTACAGCGGTTCACGGGAGAAGAGAACACAGTCACCAACCGTTCGACCACGATCGGCAGGATAGTCAGGACCAACGATGACGGCGTGACGGTCGGATCTGCGGCCATCGAGTGGTCCGACGATGATTTTGGCAACTACTTGGCGGGCGGGCACTGGATACATGTCGATGCAGCCAGGAACGTCGAGTTTGGCGCTTTCATTGACGGTACCGACTACAAGGAGGCCGTCACGGTGCCCGTTTCCGGCAGTGCAACGTATACGGGACGTGCGGGGGGCATGTATCTTGGGACCTATGGCACCGAGCTTTCGGCGTTGTACGGACGACCCGCAGGGACACTTGAGGCGGGGGAATACCTGGGTACCCTGCATCTGACAGCGGACTTTTCAAGCAATATGATCTCCGGCGGGGTCACGAACATTAGCCTGTTCGACATCGCGGCCTTCCCGGAAAGTGGTCTTATGTCAGTGGAGGACCGTTTGGCCTCTGGCTTCGAAATCGACTTCGGAACCACCCTCATCAAACAGGACGGCCAGTTCACTGGCACAACCATCACGCTCAGGCACCCGCTGCTGAACATGACTTCAAGCGGCAGTTGGTCGGGACGCTTCTCAACCGTGGACGATGCCAGCGGCAACCCGCGTGCCGTGGCTGGCACTCACCATGGCCATGCAACCACGCCAGAAGGCACCGAAGCCATCTTCATCGGCTCGCACTACGGGGCAACGGAAAGGTTTCAGTGATTTAGTCCACTGGTGGAGAGGGAGGGGGATTTGAATGCTGAAACAGGCTAGATTGGCTTTACCAGCCCTGTGCTGGTATTCCAGTACTCACCATCGGCAAGCTCTTTCCAGTTCTTGCCCTTGTACATGTAGTGAAGCATGTCGAGCCCAAAGTCTAGACGACTTCGCCTGTTCATTTCGATAACAGGAACCCCTTTTATTCTTACCTCGTATTTTTCTTCTGGCGGGTAGGACGCTGTAAACCAGGCTAAAAAAGCATTGCATTCAGTGCATCTTGCGCCTGTAATTACTGCACCTGTCAATATATCAAGGCGTACACAACAATCGTAAATTAGCAGGTCCGTGTCCCAAGAATGGTGAATGTGGACATCCTCTGGATCCCGGTCAGCATGTTTGTAAAAGTTCGCAGTCACGCCGAGATTTGCGTATTGCTCTAGAACAAAACCCTCTGTCTC
>VXPJ01000128.1 GCA_009839635.1 Pseudomonadota bacterium | reverse complement strand
GTAAAGATGACAATCTTGAGGACTTTCGTGAACAGGACCTGGGTGGTTTGCGAGATTCCGGCACTGGCCAGGATGCGCGCCTCGATGACCCGGGTGACCAGCAGGGCCAGCCACAGGAAGACCGCGACGGTAATGACAGAAGCTATCACATCGAATGCACTGAGTTCATGTCCTCCGACGTGAAACGCCTGCGCATCCAAAAACCCGATCAGCGGGGCAAGCAGGCCGAACACATGCAGGGCAGCCATGCCCCAGACGAACGTTGCGATACTCTTGCTGATGAGCGGGTCGGATATGACCGATGAGCCCAGGCGGATCACCGCCCAAGCCAGGGTGAGGCTGATGGCGGCCTCGACCAGGGCGCAGGGCTGTTCAAGGTACAGATACAGGCCTTTGAAGGCACCCAGCCACACCAGCAGCAGGATCGGGACAGCAAATCTGTACAGGAGGCTGGCAAAAAAGGATTGTATCCGGATGGGCTCAGAGGGCTTGAGCTCGGCAAGCTTCGCATGGATTTTCCTCGCCAGGACAAATGTGATGAACAGGCCCGTGGCAATGACCGCGACCTGGATGAGGTTGTCGAGATTCAGTACATGCTGATCCGCCCACCGGTAGAGGCCCTTGAGAAACTCGACCGAGCGTTCCTGATCCAGTACTTTCTCAATGAGTGTCTTGTTTTCTTCCATTGCGCACGAATCCCGCCGAAGGCCCAGACCTGTTCCCGGGTATGGCAACGGGGGTTAGACTTTTCTAAATCCTGCTTGGCCGACACCCGGAACCAGCAATATACCATTGATCCGGCCTGGCATACCGTCACGGGCTTGCCGGTTGCCCATCACGCCAGTTTTGAACAGGCACCAGGCTCCCTTCACGCCAGGCGCCTGCGGTGATCACCTGGCCTGGGCAATCCGCTCCGCGACGATGTACACGGCCTCGAGCTCGCTGCAGCCGCGCTCGCGCATGATGGCGGCGCGCTCGGCCTTCTCGTGCTTCTCGGTCATGGCCAGCGCCAGGCTCAGCGGCGGCGGCACGTTGCGGAACAGGGCTTCCAGGTTGTCGGAGAGCACGACGCCCTCGACGTACTTCCCGGGCTCCTTGCGGGCCGACAGCAGCAGGCTGCGCTGGGCCTCGTTCAACTCCCTGAAACGGGCAATCTGCTCGACCTCCTCCTTGGGCATGACCAGGCACAGCCACCACTCCATCATGTTGAGCATCCTGCGGCTGGCATCCGGGAAGTCCTCCAGGTTCTGGGTGGCGATCCAGAACCAGGCGCCGAGCTTGCGCCACATCTTGGTGATCTTGACCACGTAGCGGGCCAGCAGCGGGTTGGTGGTGATGATGTGCCCCTCGTCGGTGACGACCAGGGTGGGCCGCTCATCACTCTGGTGGCGCTCCACCAGGTCGTTGATGTGGCTCATCATGGAAAGGTAGGCCACGGTGAGCTGGTCCTCGTACCCTTCCCTTGCCAGGATGCCCATTTCCAGGATCGTGACATCGGCCCCGGGCCAGGGCTGGCCCGGGCGGTTGAAGAAGTGCCCGGCCAGGCCCGAGCAGAACAGCGCCATGCCGTCACCCATCTCGACCGCCCGGGTGCGCCGGGTCTCCGGCAGTTCCCGGTCCCGCCCAATCGCATGCAGGGCATCGACCACGTCCCGGGTGATGACCTGGTCCCGCCCGCTGGACCGCACGGATTCGGCCGCCTTCAGGACCGCGTTGCGGATTAGCAGGCGGTCGGCGCGGCTCATGCGCGCATCCTCGGCCGCATCCCCCCCGGTGATCATGACCCGGGCCGCAATTTCCATCTCGCCCAGGATGTCACGGCCTGCGGATTCGTCCGATGCATCCGCCTCGTCGTCCGTCCAGGGGCCGTGCTCACCACCGGCACCGGCCCGGCGTTCCCGGTCCAGCCCCTGCAGGGCGTCCGCGAACGGCGGCAGGCTCACATCACGGTCCGGGTGCAGGCTCACCTCGTGAACGGAAAGGCCGTGTTCCCGGAAATGCCGGCCCAGCAGCGAGAACGAGCCGCCGGCCTCGATGATGTACATGCGTGGCCGGTACACGGCAGCCATCTGCTGCAGCAGGTAGACGAGCAGGGCCGACTTGCCCGCACCCGTCGGCCCGAGGATCAGCATGTGGGCGTTCTTCTTGCGGTCGCCGCGGTGCAGGGGATCGAATACCAGGGGTTCGGCGCCGCGGTTGAAAAACACCAGCCCCGGGTGATCCGTGCCCCGTGCGCGACCGTACACCGGCAGCAGGCTGGCGGCATGACTGGAGAACACCAGCCGTGCGCGCCGCCGGCTTTTGTCCAGTCCCTCGTCAAAGGCCATCGGCAGGTTGCGGAGATAGCTGTCGAGGGCCAGCAGGTCCCCTTCCCGGGTGATGGGCTGCAGGCCGTTCGGCAGCAGCCGCGCACACAGATGGTTGACGTGCACTTGCAGGGCCTTGGCATCGTACCCACGCACATAGAAGGCCAGGTTCACCGGGTAGAGCTTGTTGCCCTGCGCCATCACGCGTTCCGCGCGCCCGGCATCCTCGCGTGTCAGGACGGCCTCGGCCGTATCGCCGACCGCGGCACGGCGCACGCGCGCAATGTGATCGCGGATCAAATCCTGCGGTTTCACAACCAGTGTCATGGCCATCACGGTATGCTCCGGCAGGCGGTCGAACAGCGAGAAGACATGATCCCCGACCTGACGCTCGGCCGTCATGTGACCGATTTCAGGTGCCCGGCGCAGCCCCTGGACCGTCACCACGGTATGCGCCACGCCGTCGAACCACCAGGTTGCGGTCCGGGAGTCCGAACGGGGCATCGCCAGGGTCAGCGCCTCGGCCAGGTCATGCGCGAACGGGAGGTCCTCGTCCCCCGGGTACGGCGCGACCTCCAGCAACCGGTCCGGATTGCCCTGTGCGACTTCGGGTCCCGGATTGAACCACCGAAGCAGCCACTCGTACAGGTCACGCCCCTCGCCCCGGCGCACCCGGATGCCGGCCGAGGCCAGCGAGGCGGTCCATTTGGTCACCACGTCGTTCACCGCCGCCGCGACTTCATCGGCAGGAGGATGCCTGCCCCGGGATTTGAGGCGGCGGTAGAGCACGGCCCGCACGCGGCGCACCTGGCCGCGCCAGCGGCCTCCGGTCACCGCGGTGTCTTCGAACAGCCCGCCCGGGCGGCTGATCCGCTGCAGGTGCTGCGAAAACACTTCCCGGTAGTACCGGCTGTAGTCGCTGTCCAGCACACCGGGCTGTGCGTACGCTTCAATCTCTGCCCGGAACCGCAGCAGGCTCGGTTCGTCCTGCACGTAGACCTGCAGGATCCACGGCACTTCGGCCTGTTCCGGGATGGCATCCGTGAGCGCGGTCTGAACGGCATCGTGCAGCTGCTGCATGTGTCGGGGTGTGCAGGCCTCGGTGCCGGCAGGGAGGATCTCGAGCAGCGCACCGGCACTGAGGCCGTCTTCCAGCACGAAGGTCCGGGTCCCGGCATCGTACTCGGCCCAGGGCAGCAGGTCGGTGAACGAAGGCGGCCGGCCGTACAGGCTCCGGGCTGCAGCCTGCGGGACCGGCCCGTCGCGCATCGCCCGCCTGCCCGGCAGGATGCCCGGGAGTTTCACCGCAATGGCACCACCGGGCCTTCACCAGGCAGCGCATATTCCACCCGCTCGTACATGGGAAAGCTTGTGGCATAGCCCGGGATCGGCACACGCGCCCCACCGGCCAGGTGCGGAAACACGTACATCACCAGGCCCGGGTTCGCGAGCCTGGGAAACACGGCATCGATCTCGCGGTACGCCGTGCGGGCATGGCCGTGGAGTGCCCGGTCGCCGTGGGCGGCGGGGTTTGCACCACGATCCGTACAGGCCGCATCCCGTACCGGCACATCGCGCATGTGCCGGGCATAAATCGTGCGGATCGAGGGGCCGTCCTGCGGCAGCACGGCCTGCTTGGTACCCGCACAGCCCAGCATGAGGCTAGTCAAGACGAGTACGAAAATGAGGGTCAGTCGCTTGTGCATAATCCAGTCTCCTGCCTTGCGGGTCGAGATCGATGTCGAGTCGTGCATCGACGTGAATGGCTACCCGGGTACCGGCCGGCACGAACACGGCATCGAAGCTCTGCGACTGGCGTTCCATCAGCCACCGGGCGACTTCCCCGGTGCCGCCCGAGACCGTCTTCCCGAGCACGTAGGCCCCGGTATCCCCGGTCACACTGTCGGCGCCCGCACCGGTCTCACGGACCGTCGTGGTGGTTTGCGCGGCGGCAGCGGCCTCGGCGGCCGCCTGCACCGTCATCATGCCGATGCGCTGCCCGAGAAAGGCCGGGGCGTTGGTCTTGCGTGTCCCGCTGATGCAGGGGATGCCCTGGCTGTCTGAAATCCAGCCCAGCGAGCGTTCGCCGGATGCGGAGGCGCCCTCTCTTGCATCACCCGAAATCGTGCGGATCGTCCCGTCGTCAAACACGAAGGTGACCGAGTCGAGCCGGCCGGTGACGCACGACAGCGTCCAGTCGCCGATGGCCGTGCCGCTCCACACCATGCCGCGGATGCCGGACACGGTGAGGCCGTTGGCGGCCAGGTTCTCGTGGCCGGTGATGACCTTGAACGGCATCGCATCGCGCACCTGGCCCTGTACCGGGACTCTCCCGACCAGCGCCGTCAGCGTGGTCGAGCCGAGCAGCGTTGCATTTCGCGGGACGGTATACGCAGGCTTTAGGGGTTCCGTCATGTCTGAGATCTTCGTGCCCGGTGCATCTGCACGGCCATCCGGGTAGAGCAGGCTTTCCTGCACCGGTTCGCGCGCACCCGGGGCGGCATCCAGCGGATCGACCCAGACCGTGCCCGCCTCCTGCATCCAGTACGCCTCGCCGGGGTCCCGTCCGGAACCGACCGGCAGCTCGCTGGAATGGTCTGCCGGGCGGTATGCCAGCGATTGCGCCAGGGCATCGACACGCTGCGTCAGGGTCTCGAGCACGCCCGAGTCCACCTGCCTGCGTGTCTCCTGCTCGTGTTCGAGGGCGCGCAGTTCCCGGCGGAGGTTGCGCATCAGGTTTTCTTCGAGGCGGCCGCGTTCCTGTGCGAGGTCGCGGTTCTCCTGCCGCAGCCGGTCCCCTTCCTGCCGCAGGGCCTCGACCTCCGCGGTCATGGCCGCGACGTTTGCCGTCAGGGTCTTGATGGTGTCGGCGGGCGGGTCGGCATCCGGCACCGGGGCCCGGGGTACGGATTCCATGACCACGTTGCGCGCCGGGTCCCCCGAGCAGGTCCGCAAGGCGGCAAGGCCCAGCAGTGCCAGCAGGATCGCGGCCAGCCAGGGCAGCAGCCGGTTAG
>VXPJ01000153.1 GCA_009839635.1 Pseudomonadota bacterium | reverse complement strand
CGCCTGGTCTGCGGGGAGGCGGGGGGCAGATCCTTGGAGTTCTTCGGCTGCATCGGCAATCGGGCTGTATATTGCCAAGACCCACGTTGCCGCAAGCAAAAACAGCGTGGTTTGCCAAACTCGTATGCCGTTACTTCGATGCATGTCCGCCTCGTTCGTTTCGTCCGTTGCAGGGCCAGCCTGCGTTCAAAATTTTCACCCCCTTGCCCATTGTGTGCATTCTCCACCCCCATCGCAATTGTGAATCCTCTCTGCTCGACGATTCGAGACTATCACCATTGGCCTTGGTTTTGATCTGGACGCCAGCGTGTGCTGCGACGATAATATGAGCCGCTGTGAAGATGGGGATCGCGTGCTCCCCGCCTTCGCCGCTCTGCAGTTCACGCCCAACCACTTGCCGCAAATGCACATGGTTGTTTCATTCCCGGCAAGGAGTATGTGATCTGCAAAACCAAGGGTCTGAATTGAGAGGTAGGTATGGCAACTGAAAAAATTAGCGTAATGGTGACTTCAAACAAGCGTGAGCAGTTGCAGATGGCTGCCATGGTAGCCTCTGTGGGGGCCGTGAGCGGCAACGATGTCTCCGTATTTTTGTCCATGAATTCCCTGAACTTCTTTGTCAAGGGCTCCTCCGAGCAAGCCACAACGGAAGGCCACATGGGCAAGCTGATCGAGGAAAAAAACGTTCCGGACTTCAAGGAATTGTTCCAGCAGGCCGTCGAGTACGGGGACGCAAAAATTTTCCCTTGCTCCATGGCAGTTGATATACTCGGGCTCGGTCAGGATGACCTTGAGGCCTACATTTCAGAGCCCATGGGCCTGACGAGCTTCCTGAGCGATGCATCGGAAGGTCAGGTCTGGCACTTCTAACACAAGAGAACCGATATCGTGGAAAGAAAACTGGTAGATGCAAAAAACACATTTTGCCCGGGTCCGCTCATGGAACTCATCGGGCAGATGAAGCTTGCAGAGGTGGGGGATGAACTGGAAGTGCTGTCGACGGACAAGGGTTCGGCGGATGATATCCCGGAATGGATCAACAAGGTTGGACACGAACTGCTGGACAGCTTCGAAGAGGATGGTGTCTTGCATTTGGTGGTGAAGAAGACAAAATGACTTATGCAGGGCTGGCATAGGGATACAAGAAGAAAAGCGAGGTAAACAGATGAGGATACTGATAGTTGGTGGAGGAATGGGGGGTACAATTCTGGCCAATAACCTGGCCAGGCGCCTGAGGGGCGAGCTCAAGACCGGCAAGGCAAGTATTACGATGCTGTCGGCGACTGATCAGCACATGTACCAGCCAGGCCTGTTGTATGTAGCCGTTGGCAAGATGTCGCCGGACGAGTTGTACCGCGACCAGGCGAGTCTGCTAGAGTCCAGCATCCGCTTCGAAGTGGATCCTGTGACCAAGTTCGATCTTGCAGGCAACAACGTGACTACGGAAAGTGGCAAGCGCCATGATTACGACATCATCGTGGTTGCGACCGGATCACGACCGCATGCCGAGGGAACCCCGGGGTTGGCTGAACATGCCCTGCAGTTCTACACCGAGGAAGATGCCCTCAACATGTATCGAAGCCTGCAGGAATTTGAAGGTGGGCGCGTCGTGGTAGCGGTCGGGGTCCCGCACAAGTGTCCCATGGCTCCGCTGGAAATCACCTTCATGCTGATCGATTATTTCAAGGGACGCGGCATCATGGACAAGGTCCAGATGCATTACACCTACCCGATCGGCCGGGTACACAGCCTGGAGCCGGTCGCCAACTGGGCGGTTCCGGAATTCGAGCGCGTGGGCGTCACCTACGAAACCCTGTTCAACATGAAAGAGGTTACCGCAGACAAGGTGATCAGTGAGGAAGGCACGGAAACAGACTATGACCTGCTGGTGACTATTCCTTCCCACAAGGGCATGGCCGTGATCGAGGAGAACGAGCTGGGTGCCGGCGGGTTTATCCCGACGGATCGCCAGCGTCTCAACATCGAAGGCCATGACAATGCCTTCGTGATCGGCGATACGACCAACCTGCCGATCAGCAAGGCGGGCTCCACGGCCCACTTCGAGGCCGAGGCCCTGGCGGAGAACATTGCTGCGACCATCAAGATCGGCACGCCGGTCCGTGATTATGACGGCAAGGTCTTCTGCTTTATCGAAGCTGGTGAAGGCCGGGCCACGTACGCCATGTTCAACTACCAGAATCCACCGGATCCGAAACCCCCGACCAAGGGCATGCACTGGTTCAAGACCGTCTACAACAAGATGTACTGGGCCAGCGCGCGTGGCCTGCTGTAAGAGGGGTGGATCATGAGTGAGACGTCCATACAATCAGAAGTCGAACGCGTCATCGAGGGGGCTGCAGACGCACTCTCGGACGACATCGTCGCACGGCTGGGCTCAACCATGGGAGAGGGGCTGATCCTCCTCGACCAGGTCAGTCACAGCAATCTCGACAAGGCTATTCCTGTCATCAATGAGCTGGTTAATTCCGGGGACCTGGAAAGAGCGGCCAGCCTCATGCGCGTACTGGGTGCGGCAGGCGATGCCCTGGGCGATGATATCGTCGGGCGCCTTGGTGGGGTGCTCAACGAGTTGCTGCTGCTGGCAGACCGACTGGCCAATAACGAAAACCTGCACAGGTTGCTGGATTTTCTGGAGCAGGATGACGTGATTGATACACTGGAAACCCTGTGCAAGGCGACCGCCGAGGTCAAAAATACCCAGCCCAGCACGCCGCCGCCGGCGACGTTGATGGGTCTGGTCAATACGATGAAAGACCCCGAGCTGCAGCAATCGTTGCAGACCTTGTCCAAGTTTGCTGCAGCCTTCAGGCGCTGACAGGAAATTTTTGCGACTCATACCTTCGTCGATGCCGGCGAAGGTATGCAGTGTGCACGGGGCTTGCGTGGTGGAACCACCGCCCCTGGGAGTTCAGTAGCCTTCCATCAGGGCATGCGTGCAACGTGCCTGGCGAGTCATACTTTTCTTTCCAGCTTCTGCCAGCTGTCACGCAGCGTGACGATGCGGTTGAACACCGGGTACTCCTTTCGAGTGTGTACGCGGTCCAGGCAAAAATAGCCCTGCCTCTCAAACTGTACGCGGTCTTCCAAGGCTAACATCTGGGCTGCAGGCTCGATCTTGCAATCCTTCAGTACCTTGAGGGAATCCGGGTTCAGGGATGCCGCGAGCTCCGGGCTTGAGCCGGGATCCGGGATGTTGAACAGGCGGTCATAGAGGCGCACTTCGGCATCCACAGCATGCTTGGTCGAAACCCAGTGGATGACTCCCTTGACCTTCTTTTTCCTCCCTGTGGCCCCCTGGCTTTCCGGATCATAGCGACAGCGTAATTCCGTCACCTCACCAGCCTCGTTCTTGACGACGTCCGTGCAGGTGATGTTGTACGCGTAGCGCAGGCGCACCTCACGCCCGGGTGCCAGGCGAAAGAACTTGCCTGGGGGGTCCTCCATGAAATCATCGCGCTCGATGTACAGGGTACGGGAGAACGGCACCGAGCGCCTTCCCATGTCCGGGTCTTTCGGATGGTTGGCGACATCCAGCATTTCCTCCTCATCTTCGGGATAGTTCTCAATCACCACCTTGAGTGGCTTGAGCACGCACATCATGCGCGCAGTACGGGAATCCAGGAATTCTCGGATGCAGTTCTCCAGCACACTCATCTCGATCAGGGCATCTTTTTTGGTGATGCCGATACGCTCGCAAAAATCCTGAATGGCCTCCGGGGGAATGCCGCGCCTTCGCATGCCCGACAGTGTCGGCATGCGCGGATCATCCCAGCCGGAGACGTGCTTGTCCTGGACCAGGGAATTCAGCTTGCGTTTGCTCGTGATCGTGTAGTCCAGTGCCAGCCTCGCAAACTCGATTTGCTGGGGGTGGCAGGGAGTTTCAAGCGTATCGAGCACCCAGTCATACAGGGGACGATGATCTTCGAACTCCAGCGTGCAAAGGGAGTGCGTGATGGCCTCCCAGGCATCCGAAATACAGTGCGTGTAATCGTACATCGGGTAGATGCACCATTGGTTTAGTGTCCTCGGGTGCACCGTGTGTTTGATCCGGTACAGCACAGGGTCGCGCATATTGATGTTCGCAGATGCCATGTCGATCTTGGCGCGCAGGACGTGCTCGCCTTCCTGGAATTCACCCTCGCGCATGCGCAGAAACAGGTCCAGGTTCTCTTCCACCGTGCGGTTGCGGTAGGGGCTCTCCACACCCGGTTCGGTGAGCGTTCCGCGCTGGCGGCGAATCTCCTCGGAATCCAGGCTGCAGACGAAGGCCTTGCCGGATTCGATCAGCGAGACCGCGTAGTCATAGAGCTGCTCGAAGTAATCCGAGGCGTAGCACAGCTTCGACCATTCAAATCCGAGCCAGCGGATGTCCTCCTGGATCGCATCGATGTACTCCTGGCTTTCCTTGTCCGGGTTGGTATCGTCGAAGCGCAGGTTGCAAAGGCCCTGATAGTCGCTGGCAATGCCGAAATTCAGGCAAATGGACTTGGCATGCCCGATGTGGAGGTAACCGTTGGGCTCAGGCGGGAAGCGAGTGAGTACCTTGCCGTCGTTTTTCCCATCGGCCAGGTCCTGATCTATAATCTGGCGGATAAAGTTCTTCGGGGGTTCTTCAGTTCGGTTGTTCATTAGATCTGAACGGCTTTTCGGTCGCAAACCGGCTCGGGAAATTTTTGCATAGTCGGGGTACGCTCGCTGGAATGTATCAGAACCCAATAAACCTGAATTGTAAAGAATTGATGCCTTGCGGTCTGGCTTTGGCGGCTTGGCAGGGTTCGTTATTTGTCTGCCTGACAGATCCGGCCTGATTAAAATTGATAGCCCAGAACCACAAGACGGCCGGCCCTGCGATGGCCCTTGAGCCTTTGGACACGGACAGCATACGGGACTTTCTAACCAAACAGGGTGTCAACCATCAATATCGTATCGATGTCTTGCCTACCGTGACTTCCACCAACGATTACCTGACAGAACTCGGCTTGTCTGGTACGGGCTGTGTAGCCGTGTGTATCGCTGATCAACAAACACAGGGAAAAGGGCGGTTTGGTCACTCCTGGTGGTCCCCTGCAGGGGTGAACCTGTACCTGTCGATGCAGTGGGGCCTGCAGCAATGGAAAGCGAAGTACGAAGTGCTGGGGTTATGGTTGCTGATCGCGATTGCACAACTCCTGGAAGGGCTGGGCATAACTGGTGTCAGGCTCAAGTGGCCGAATGATATCTGTGTGGCTGGCAAGAAACTGGGGGGAATTTTGATAGCTCGAAAGGCACCGTCGACACAACAAAGCCTCATCTTCGGGGTAGGCCTCAATGTTGCCA
>VXPJ01000022.1 GCA_009839635.1 Pseudomonadota bacterium | reverse complement strand
GGCTGGCCTAGGACCGGCGGCCCAATCTGAATCCTGTCATCCAGCTCCAGACTTCTGCTTCTCAAGTTCTGCGCGCACCATGTCCATGTCCAGGGTCTTGGTTTTTTCGATGACGTCTTCGAGTTGTGAGGGAGACAGGGCACCCGGCTGCGCAAAGATCAGGATTTTCTCGCGGAATATCATGAGCATCGGGATCGAGCGTATGTTGTAGGCCTGCGCCAGCTCCTGCTGCTCTTCGGTGTTGACCTTGCCAAATACGATATCCTCATGGTTCTCCGAGGCAGTCTCGAACGTCGGTGCAAAGGATTTGCACGGCCCGCACCAAGCGGCCCAAAAATCGATGATCAGCGTGTCGCTGTTCTCTACGGTTTCGTCGAAGTTTTCTTTTGTCAGGGCAATCGTGGTCACGACACTCTCCTCCTCGATAGTAAAATCCCGGGCTCCCGCCTGATCCCTCAAGTGGATGCAGGCACACCTACAGCCATCCGTCTCACGCAGTGTACCGTAGCCGAAGTCCGAATCATACAACTTCACCGGGCAGGCAAGATCCAGTGCCCGACACATGCAGATTCCGCAGCCGATCCCGTTGCGGCAAACTGGTTTACGAGCCCTCGATAAAGTATGATCCGGGCTGCATGTCAGTTGATCTTCCGGCAACCGCGAAGGTATCAACTTGCACTGCACAATGCCGCACTACAGGAAAGTGCGGGAAACCAGCATCTTTACTTTTAACCCTGTGTGGAGATCCCTATGAAAGCAGTATGCAGGCACTTTGTTCTGTTCGTGTTTTCAGCAATTCTTATGACTACATCCAACGTACAAGCAGACACCGCCACGGTAAAAATGGAAACCAGCAAGGGCACCATCGTCCTCGAGCTGGATGCCGCAAATGCACCGCTCACCGTCGAAAACTTCCTGACCTATGTCCGGGAAGGGTTTTATGACGGCACTATCTTTCACCGGGTCATCTCGAACTTCATGATCCAGGGAGGCGGGTTCACCTCGGAAATGGCCCAGAAACCCACGCATGATCCCATCAGAAACGAGGCCAACAACGGCCTGGGAAATGACACCGGCACCATTGCCATGGCGCGAACCAATGACCCGCATTCGGCCACGGCGCAGTTTTTCATCAATGTTCGGGACAACCAGTTCCTGAATTTCTCAGGTGAGAACCCACAGGGATGGGGCTATGCCGTATTCGGCAAGGTCACCGAAGGCATGGAGGTCGTGAACGCCATCCGCGATGTGGCCACTACCACTCGGGGGCCGTTTCAGGATGTGCCCGTCGAGACGGTGACCATCGAAAAGGTATCCATCGTCGAGTAATCCGTGAGGTATGTCGCAGACCCTGTTTGTCTCTGACCTGCACCTGGACCATACACGACCGCACATCGCGGCCGCCTTCTGCAGGTTTTTACGCGATATAAAAGATACGGATGCCCTGTATATCCTGGGCGACCTGTTCGAGTACTGGATCGGCGATGATGATCCCGCCACCGGCTTGCAGGATGTGATCGACTCGATCCGGGAGTTGAGCCTCGGCGGTGTCCCGGTTTTTTTCGTGCATGGCAACCGCGACTTCCTCATCGGCAAGGCATTCGAGGAATTCACCCGCTGCAAGATCCTGGAGGAAGAAACCGTAGTGGATCTGTACGGGACACCGACCCTGGTCATGCACGGTGACACGCTGTGCACGGATGACATCGCCTACCAGAAATACCGGGCCAAGGTACGCAACCGGTGGGTGCAGCGGGCCGTTTTGCTGCTCAGCACCGGACAGCGCCAGAAGATGGCACAGCGGCTACGCGATAAAAGCATCTCCGCAACCCAGGACAAGCCGCCCGAAATCATGGACGTCAACCAGGATGCCGTCGCACAAACGATGCTCAAACACGGGGTGCGGCATCTGATTCACGGACACACCCACCGACCGGGCATTCACGACTTCACTATCGACGGAAATGCCTGCAAGCGTATCGTTTTGGGCGACTGGTACGAACAGGGCAGCGTGCTGAGGTGCGCGCCCGGGACCATGGATCTGGAGACGCTCCAGGCCTAGCCTTTTTCCAGGGCAGCCAGCTCGGACTCCGAAAACCCCGCCTTGCGCCGTGCTTCCAGGTGAAGCGGCTTTTGCACGCGCCCGGTGTAGTATTGGGCCAGCAGCCTTTGAAAGGTGGGTTCCGGTTCCAGGCCCTGCTCTTCACAGGCATACCTGAACCAGCGCGAACCGATCGCGACATGGCCGATTTCCTGCTCGAGAATGATCTCCAGGATCTCCGCAGTTTTCCCGTCCCCATGGGCTCGCAGCTTTTGGATCATGCCCGGGGTGACATCCAGGCCGCGCGCCTCCAGCACCCGGGGGACCAGCGCCATGCGGGCGACCAGGCTGTCGCGCGTCTTCACGGCCATGTCCCACAAGCCATTGTGGGCATCGAATGCGCCGTAATGGGAGCCGACTTGCTGCAACCGCTCCTGCAGCATCAGGAAATGCTGGGCTTCCTCCTGGGCCACATGACTCCAGTCCAGGTAATAGGCCCGGGGCAGGCCCTGGAAGCGGTACAGGGCATCGAGGGCAAGGTTGATCGCATTGAACTCGATGTGCGTGATGGCATGAATGAAGGCGGCCCGTCCCTGCTCCGTAGTCAGGCTTCGCCGGGCGACATCCTTGGGTGCGACCAGTCTCGGGCGCGCGGGCCGACCCGGGCACTCCACCGCTTCGATGTCAGGTGCAGATGCCATGTTGAGCGTCCCCTCGCGTATTTGCCGGGCAAGCCCGAACACGGCCTCGCATTTTTGTGTGGCATCGCAACACACCAGGCCGTCGTAGGCGGCCTGAGAAACCGATGCTGCAGGGGCCGGGACAGGAATCGCCGGACTATTCACTGATGATGACCAGCGAAGAGACTTCCAGGCTGTCATACAGATCCATGACATCCCGGTTTTTCATGCGCACACAACCTACGGAGGCCGGCTGACCGATCAGGCCTTCTTCATGGGTGCCATGGATGTAGATATAACGCCCGTGGCTGTCCACACTTCCACCCTGGTTGACCCCCTCTTCCAGGCCGGCCAGCCAGAGAATCCTGGAGGTGATGTGCTCCTGGTCCGTACGGGGGTCACCGGATTCGATTTCGACGATCTGGTGTGTGCGTTTTCTTGACCGGAAGATCTCGGCAAACCCGGCATCCCCGCCGATCTTCTCAGCCACGCAGTGAACCCCGAGAGGGGTCTTGTAGGAATCCTGCTCTTCTCCTGTACCGTAGCGGGAGGTGGACACCGGGTAGGTGCCCAGGCACGACTCCCCTTTGAGGACATAAAGCCTCTGCTCGCTTACCTTGACGAGGGCGGCAGGATGGTTCGCATGCTGCGGAAACCGCTCGCATGCATCGGCATACTGGGCCAGCAGCTCTTGGCTTGGCTTGACGGCCTGCATGCGTCAGGCGTTTTTCTCAAACGCTGTTGTGCAGGTCGATGCTCGCGTATTCCTTCTCGCGTTCCTGCTGGGTCTTGTCGTTGCGTACGGTTTCCAGGTTTTCAAAATAGCCCTCTTCCACGCCGGTGATGTAGTTGCCATCAAACATCGATGTGTCAAACGTATCCAGTTTCAGATTCCCCTGACGCACTGCCGCAACCAGATCGCCCAGCCCCTGGTAGAACAGGCGATCGGTCTTGATCTCCCCAGCGATCGTATCCACATCCTTGTCGAAGGCAATCAGCTCATTGCGTGCCGGCATGTCGATCCCGTAGATGTTCTGGTACCGGATCGGAGGCGAGGCGGATGCGAAATACACCTTGCTGGCACCGGCGTCGCGGGCCATTTGCACGATCTCGCGCGAGGTGGTGCCGCGCACGATTGAATCGTCGATCAGCAGGACATTCTTGCCCTTGAATTCAAGTCCGATCGGATTGAGCTTCTGGCGCACCGACTTCTTGCGCAGCGTACTGCCGGGCATGATGAAGGTCCGCCCGATGTAGCGGTTCTTGATGAATCCCTCCCGGTACTTGACGCGCAAAAGGTAGGCGATATCGATCGCCGCCGTGCGGCTCGTATCCGGGATCGGCATGACGACGTCGATGTCGTGGTCTGGCCACTCGCGGAGGATTTTCTTGGCAAGCCTCTGGCCCATGCGCATGCGCGCCTTTTGTACGAAAATGTCATCGATGACCGAATCCGGGCGGGCAAAGTAGACATGCTCGAATATGCAGGGAGACTGCTGGGCTGGCGGCGCACACTGCTTGGTGTGGATCTTCCCCTCCACATCGATGAAAACGGCTTCACCGGGGTTAATGTCACGCACGAGACTGTAGTCGAGCGCATCCAGGGCCGCACTTTCCGAGGCCACCATGTACTCCATGCCATGACGGGATTCCCGGACCCCGTACACCAGGGGCCGGATGCCGTGGGAGTCACGAAAGGCGATGATGCCGCAGCCGGTGATCATGGCCACCACGGCATACGCACCCTTGCAGCGGCGGTGCACACCTTCCACGGCGGCAAATATGTCTTCCGGCTTCAATCGCAGGGTCTGCTGGTTGGCCAGTTCGTGGGCCAGGACGTTGAGCAGGATTTCCGAGTCCGAGTCCGTGTTCAGGTGACGGCGGTCCTCGCGGAACAGCTCCTTTTTCAGTTGCTCGGTATTGATCAGGTTGCCGTTGTGTCCAAGCGAGATGCCAAACGGCGAATTCACGTAAAGAGGCTGGGCTTCGGCAGAAGAGGATGAGCCGGCCGTGGGGTAGCGCACGTGCGCGATGCCCATGGTGCCTTTGAGGCGCTCCATATGCCGGCTGTGAAACACGTCGCGCACCAGGCCATTGGCCTTGCGCTGGTAGAGTCGGCCGTCACTGTAGGTGACGATACCCGCAGCATCCTGGCCGCGGTGCTGCAACACCAGCAGCGCATTGTACAACGCCTGGTTGACGTCCTGGTGGGATACGATTCCGGCAATACCGCACATAATCAGTGAACTCCTGGCTGCATCAGAGAACGTACAGGGAGGCTTGTGTGCCTGCTCCGTCAAACAAAAAATACTTCGCGTACTCCGGCGGAATGTACCGGACCACTTCCTGTGCAGCAGTCTCGAACCATGGCAATATCCGCGAAGTCTCCCAGATTTCGGTTCGCGGAAAACTGGTCATGGCAGCCACCAGGATCACCAGAACCACGATGGCACCACCGCGCACCAGGCCGAACAGGGCCCCCAGGAGCCTGTCAATGCCGCGCAGCACGGGCAGCCGGGTCACCTTGCTCAGCACATGGTTCAGCAAGGCCCCTGCAACCAGTACGCCGACTCCGATCACTGCAAAGGCAATGCTCGCACGCAGCTTGCTCAACACGATTTCCTCACCCC
>VXPJ01000081.1 GCA_009839635.1 Pseudomonadota bacterium | reverse complement strand
TGGATCGCAACAAAAGGGACTCTGGACATGGCGTATCCTCCTTTCATTCTTGCATCAACAGCTGCGGCAATGGGATGGCAGGTTTCGTGTTTCTTCACTTTTTATGCGCTTGGGCTGTTGAAGAAGGATCTCGACCTGGAGGTTTCTCCACTGGGCAACCCGGCGATGCCAATGAAAATGCCGTTTGGTCCAGACTGGTTCCAAAACGTGGAATGGAACATACCGAACGCACTCAGCACGAATATTCCGGGTTTTGAGAAATTCGCCACCCTGATGATGAAGCACACCATCAAGGAGAGGGGAGTTGCCAGTATTCAGGAGTTGCGCACTCTCTCCCTGGAGGCCGATGTCAAGATGTTTGCCTGTCAGATGACGGTGGACTTGTTCGGTCACGAAAAAGACGACTTCATCGACGAGGTGGCTGGCTGGGTTGGGGCAGCCTCGTTCTTGCCGGAAGCACAGAAATCCGATATTTGCCTGTTTATTTGACCTGGTAGCCAACGGTTCATGTTGGCCCATGCCCGTACAGGATAAGCAGCCCAGATCACGACAGGGCTGCTGCAAAAATCATACGCGAGGCTAGGCAACCCTGATCTGTTGAACAATTTCGTGCCTGTTGTCTGTAATATCAGCAAGCGTGTACTGGTCCAGCGTGTCGATGAACGCGTTCAGCGCATCGCCAAGAATATGTTTCAGTCTGCATGCCTTGACGATCGTGCACTTTCCTTGGGGATTGAAGCATTCGACAATAAAGAAATCTTTTTCTGTGCTGCGGATCACTTCTCCAATCAGAATCTCATCAGGCCTTAGTGCCAGCTCAACTCCTCCGCCTTTACCTTGCGTGCTGTTGATATAGCCTGCCTGTCCAAGCTTGTGCACAACGACACGGACGTGGTGTACGGAGATCGAGTACGCTTCTGCAAGCTGGGAAATGGTTGTGAGCTCCCCGTTTGGTTTACACGCCAGGTAGATTAGAACCCGGAGCGCATAATCCGTAAATTTCGTGACTCGCATAAGTTGATCCTATCGCATTGTTCAACAAGCAAATTATATTTCAAAAATTGCTGGGATTCCGGTAAATCTAAAAATCTATAAAATATAGATCGTATTTAGTATAATCTATCCGCCTGCATTGATAGATCGATCGATAAAAAAGGAGGAGCAAAATGAAAAAACGCAACTACCTCTTTGCGTTGTTTATCTCGATCAGTATGACGCTAGTTTTGCTGCATGATGCCATCGCTGAGGATCCAGCTGTGACGCGTACCCGTCACCAGGTCCACATGCTTGACACTCTTTACAAAAATGCCGTTGTCCTGATTACCGACAAATACGTGACCGACCCTTCCGTATTTTCCGCCGCGAGTGCAGCCGGTGCGCTCTTTCAAGTCATGAAAGACAACGGCTTCCACGAAGTGCGCCTGATCGGGCTTACTGATGTCTTGATCAACCCGGCAGTCAACAATCCACAGGATGCCTTTGAGGAAGAGGTCAAGCACAAGCTGCTTGCCGGAGGAGCTACTCACGAGGAAGTGGTCACAATTGACGGCAAGCGCTATCTACGCATGGCGACAGCCGTTCCTGTCGTGATGGAGAGGTGCGTGATGTGCCATGCAAACTTCAAGGGAGTGGATGGCGCCATTGGATCACTGGTGTATAAAGTACCGCTGATTGAGTGAAGCAGCCTATCCTGCATGAAAAAAGGGGGCTGATCGCCCCCTTTTTTTGTGGAAGGATCTGAGAGACTAGCCAAACATCTCAGCGGTCATGTTGTTGAACCAGCTGTACGCATAGTGCACCTCACGTTTGAGTGCCTCCGGAGTAGCATCAGAGGGTGTCAGGCCACCTCCGACCTTCTTGATCTTGGCTCGATCTTCCCCCAGTTTGTAGACAGCCACCACAGAGATACCGTAATCAGGTGCGATGATGCTGTAGCAGGCATTCGCATAGGAATTGACTCCAGGCTCTTTTTCATGCAGGTGATGGACCACCGCCGATGCACATACCTTGGCTTCGGTGCTGGCCGCATAGCCAGACTTGGGTAGGCCACTGATGATCCCGGCATCCCCGATGATATGGATATCCTTGTGCTTCTTGGACTCAAACGTGCCCAGATCCACAGGGCACCATCCTGAATCATCCGTCAGGTCAGCATCATGTGCAATCTGCGCTGCCTTTTGCGCCGGGATGATATTGGCGACCGAGACCTTGTGGTCGTCAAAGTCGGTGCTGACGGTCATGGCTTTGGCATCCACGGCCTTCACCCCGCCCCCGGTATCTGCACCAGGAACCCACTCGATCATGTCCCCATACACTTTCTTGTAGCCTTGCGTGAACAAGCCCTGCTTTGAGAATTTGTCCTTGGCATCCAGGATCAGAATCTTGGATTTTGGCTTGTGATGCTTGAAGTAGTGTGCGATCTGTGCAGCACGCTCATAGGGTCCGGGCGGGCAGCGGAACGGATTCCCGGGAGGTGCCAGTACTACAAGTCCTCCATCATCCATGGCCTCAAGCTGCTTTCTCAATAATGCGGTTTGATGCCCGGCGATCCACGCGTGGGGCATGGCCTCGGCCGCGGCCTCGTCATAACCTTCGATGGTTTCCCACTTGAGCGCGATCCCCGGCGACATGATCAGCCGGTCATAGCCCAGAGTCGTGCCATCCGCCGTTTTCACCTTGTGGGCCACCGGATCAACCATTACGGCCTTGTCCTGGACCACATTAATTCCATGTGAGGCAAGCTTGTCATAACCAAACTTGATCGTGGAAAGATCACGGTCCCCGCCGATCACCTCGTTACTCATGAAGCAAGTGTGATGGTAGGGCTTGGCTTCCACGAGGGTTACCTGAATGGACGAATCAGCTTTCGCAATGTACTTGGCGGCAATCGTGCCACCTACACCACCGCCGATCACGACAACCTTCTTTTTAGCGGCACCCACAATATGCGGGAAACCTAACCCTGCTGAGCCCAGTGCAAAAGTACTGCCAGCGGCCTTTAGAAAATTTCTTCTGGTAAGTTTTGACATGTTCATTTCTCCTGCAATCTCGAGCGGTGTTATTTCTGGCCGGCGTAAAACTGGATCAGATCAGCGACTGAGTTGTCGCCATAGGCGGCATGCGCATCTTTCATCTGCTTTTTCATCTTCTTCGGCATGGCCCGATCGCCACTTTCAAAATCCGCCATGGTGTACTCAAGGTAGGGGATCCATTGTCCAGCCAGCACACCTGCGTCATCCTCTGCAGAGCTGCCGCCATTCTCATGGCATTTCTCGCAGTGATTCTCATGAATCTCCGCGCCTGCTTTTGCTTGCTTTTTGTTCACATCCTGCTCGGCAGCGACAAACGGCAGGCTTGCAAAATGCTTGGCGATGACTTTGATCTCGGCTTCGGAGTACCCTTTTGCGATACGGTCCATGACGGTTGAGGTTCGCGCAAAGAATTCGACGTCCTCAAGATCCGGATCTGCCTCAATGATCGCCTCGACCTTGTCCTCATCATTGTCATATTTATAGGCCAGCATTGCAGCGATGATATAGACTTCCGACATCCCTGAGATCGTGGGGGTTGCCGGTCCATCACTGATACCACCAGGCCCATGGCAGCCCAGACATGTGTCAGAAAGCATGGACGGGCTTGCGGTTTCTCCGGCTAGTGCTGTGCTGAAAGGCAGCAGCATAAATACACAAAAAAGAAGCGCCTCGAGAGCGACTTTATGCAACATGGTTATTCTCCTATCCCAAGCGTCAACAGCATCAATTTCCAAGCGCTGAAGTTTACGGTCATTCAGTGCAGCTGGCATTGAAATTATTTTGCGCACATAGTAGCACAGTAACTGCCTTGCTTTTAGGCCCATATTTGACCTAGTTAAGGGCAACATCCTCCGCTGAGTCAGGCTTTTTAGGCATTTTGTGGGCGACACCCTTGTGGCAGTCGATACAGGTCTTGCCTCGAGTCTCGGCTTTTTTATGCTTTTTTCGGGCCGAGCGGTCTTGTTCCTTGAGGTCCATTGCCGCAATGGTGTGGCATGACTCACATTCCCTTGAGCCGGTGGCCTCCATGCGCGCCCAGACCATGTTTGCCATGGTCCACCGGTACGCCTCAAATTTTTCTTCGCTGTCTATGGTTCCAAGAATTTCATGCCAGACATCTTTGGCGGCCCTCAGCTTGGCGTACATTTTCGGGCCGAGCGAGTGGGGGACATGACAATCAGAGCAACCGGCACGCACACCGGATACATTCGAGTAATGAGCACTTTCCATCCACTCTTTCTGGACCCACTGCATCGAGTGGCACGAGGTGCAAAATTCAGTGCTGTTGGTAGCTTCCAGTACGAATGATGAGGATGTTGCGGCGACTGCCCCAAGGATCAGCAGTAGTATGGCGGCGGCAAATTTCAAGCAATAATCTCCCTGGTGGTCCCGCTCCAAATAAGCTAATGACAGGGTAAGCGCTAAGAAAGTATACTGGATTACGGTATCAAATTACACGATCCCACAGGGACGTGTGTTCACCGAAGACCCACTGAAATGTATCGAACTTTTGCTGTCTTGATGATCGCTCTTGCCACTTGGCCGGCCGTGCTAGGTGCAGAGAGTCCGACCCCGTCGGACCCTCCGGTTTCGTCCCAGCCGGCAGCGACAGATCCTGCTGACAGTGGTTCAGATGCAGCCTCCAAAAGTGTACCGGATGATGATACATCTGCAGCGGAGATGCCCGGCTCGACTCACGCCGACAGCAGTTCAGAAGTCCAGGAAGCACCGAAAAGTACATCACCTTTGCCGTCGCATAACTGGCTCGCCATGTCGGGATCGAATTTCAACCTGTTCAACCCCATGAACATGATGAACCCGGCCATGTACATGAGCATGTTCCATCCGATGATGGGCATGGCAGGCCCGATGTTCAACTATCCTGTCGATGCCATGACCCAAATGCAGGTCATGGATATGATGATGCGGTCCATGGACCCTCACATGATGTTCGGCATATTTGGTCAGGCAAGCCAGGCGTACAGGGAAGGGCAGGTGCCGGAACATCTGCCGGTGATCACGATTCCGGGATTCCCAACCCAGAGCTACCAGCCCTGGCCCGTGAACAAAGTCTCCCCAGGAGTCTCACGGGAGGCGAAAAAAAATGCGTTTCAAACCGCCATGGCGGTGAGCCCACTCTCCATGCGTGACATGATCAGTATCATGGCTGATAAAATTCCGGTGGATGAAAGTGTGTCCTGGGACGATGCCGTGGAGGCAATGAAGCTTCGGGCCAATGAAATCAACTTCAAGTTTGTAGGCTCAAGTCCCTTATGGAAAGAAATTGAAGCGGTCACGGGCAAACCCTCGGCAAAAGTCGAGATGTTCCGGTTTTGCGATGCAGCGGTTGCACGCAAGATCTTGGACAGTATTCCCG
>VXPJ01000008.1 GCA_009839635.1 Pseudomonadota bacterium | reverse complement strand
GCACGCAGACCAGGCTCAGGCCCATGAAATAAACCCAGGCGGCCTTGTCCAGATCGAGCACATACATGCCAATCAGCACGAGTGGCAAAGTACCCAGCAAGGCACCCCACAATCCTTCGCGTGTCTTGCCGGGACTCAGGCTCGGTGCAAGCTTGTTCTTGCCGTACCGTCTGCCTGCAAAATAGGCAAATACATCCGACATGCTGACCAGTACCACCAAAAAGATCAGCAAGCCCGGGCGTTGCGCATGCAAAACAACCACCGCGAGCCAGGTCGGCACCAGCACGACAAAACCGGAAAGTCCCAGCAACCCCCACAGCCAGCGGGTGTGAAGCCAGCCGGGCTCGTAGGCAGCCAGCAGGATCACGCTGGCTGCCCACCAGAGAACTGCAACCAGGAACACGGTGCGGGCATGTTCCGGGTAGGCCCAGGCCGCTGCAAGCAGGACGGCGACCGCAAGCACATACATCACTCTCCACAGGGTGTTGGGCAAGGCGATCAGGCGGGCCCACTCCCAGGCCGCCAGCAGGGAGACCATCGCAAAGACCAGCGCCAGCCAGGGGTTGGGCAACAACAGGATGCCGGCCAGAATCCCGGCTCCGAGGGCGATTGCGGTGATCATGCGTTGCCTGAGCATGGCCGGGTCACGCGAGCTGTTCTTGTATGAGGCCGAACCTTCTCTGCCTCACACGGTAATTCTCGAATGCCTTTTCCAATTCATCCGGATTGAAGTCCGGCCACAGGATGTCACTGAAATAGAGTTCCGTGTAGGCCAGCTGCCATAACAGAAAGTTGCTGATGCGCTTCTCGCCGCCGGTACGGATGAACAGGTCCGGGGCCGGAATGCCATGGGTGACCAGGTGCTCTTCCAAAAGTGCCTCATCGATATCCTCCACGGCCAATCGCTCGTGCACGACATCCTCGACGATGTTTTCCACCGCCTGGAGAATGTCCCAGCGCCCCCCGTAGCCCATGGCAATGTTCAAAAACAGCGTGTCGTTTGTGCGCGTCAGTTCCTCGGCCTGCTGGATTTGCTTACAGAGTCCATCCGAGAAGCCCGGACGGTGGCCCAGAAAGCGCAGGCAGACCCCTTTCTCGTTCAGGGACTGCACCTCGCTTTGCAGCGATTCCACGAACAGGTCCATGAGCACGGAGATCTCGGTTTTAGGCCGCTTCCAGTTCTCGCTGCTGAAGGCGAACAGGGTCAGGTACCTGATTTCATGCTGCACGCAGGCCTCGATGATCGCCCGCGTGGCCTCGATGCCTCGGCGGTGCCCGGCGGTTCGTGGCAGGTTGCGCTGCTTTGCCCATCTTCCGTTGCCATCCATGATGATCGCAACATGTGCTAAGGCGGGCGTGTCGGGCATAAGGTCGGAAGGGTGCCTGGAGGGCTGGGCCTCTAGACAGTCATCAGGTCTTTTTCTTTTTGCTCCAGTATCGAATCGATCTCCTGCACGAACTGGTCCGTGAGCTTCTGCATTTCGTTCTGGGCATGATGGCTTTCATCTTCCGTGATCTCTTTTTCTTTCAGCAGTTCCTTGAAATCCGCGTTCGCGTCCCGGCGGATATTGCGGATGGCAACACGGGATTTCTCGGCTTCGCCCTCCACCATGCGTATCAGGCTCTTGCGCCGCTCCTCGGTCAGCGGAGGCACGATCACCCGGATGACGGTGCCGGCCGTGGTGGGATTGAGTCCCAGATCCGAACTCATGATGGCTTTCTCAATGACGGGCACGAGGGAATTTTCCCAGGGTGTGATCGAGATCGTGCGCGCATCCTCCACGGCGACCGTGGCCGTCTGGTTGATCGGCACCTCGCTGCCGTAGTACTCCACCATGACGTGGTCCAGCAGGCTTGCATTGGCGCGCCCGGTGCGCACCCTCGACAATTCATGGGTCAATGAATCAACACTCTTGCGCATACGTTGCCGTGCATGCTGTTGTATCTCGTCAATCACTGTGCACCCCGGCTACTGCCTGTCAACACATCCTGAAGAATTTCGGCTAGGCCTCCTTCACTGAACCGCACACTATCCTACTCCCCTGGCTAGTCCTCGCTTTGCTTGACCTGCCCCATCACCTCATCGACAAAGTTGTCCGATCTCTTCTCAAGCCCTTCACCCACCTCGAAGCGGACGAATCCGGCGACGGTTGCATCTGCACTTTTCAGCAGCTGCCCGACCGACTGATCCGGGTCTTTTACAAAGGGCTGGCCCAGCAGGGTAATTTCCTTGAGGAACTTTTTCACCCGGCCCTCCACGATCTTCTCGATGATGTTTTCCGGTTTGCCGCTGGACTCGGCCTGGGCCTGGAAGATTCCCCGTTCCTTGGCAAGCACCTCCTCATCCACGTCGTCTTCTGAAACACAGGCCGGGCGGCTGGCCGCAATGTGCATCGCCACATCCTTTCCCAGTGTGGCATCGCCTCCGGAATAATCGACCAGCACTCCAATACGGTTGCCGTGCAGATATCCCGCGATGGTGTGTTCACTGCGCATGTTTTGCAGCCGGCGGATACGGATGTTTTCACCGATCTTGGTCACCAGCTCAAGACGTGCCTGCTCGGCACTGAGACCCGACTCCAGGGTAGCCGCACCCAGGGCTTCCACCGTGTCTATGTCGCTGCCGAGCACGAGGCCGGCCAGCTGTGTGCAGTAGGCCTGGAATTGCTTGTCCTTGGCAACGAAATCGGTTTCACAGTTCACCTCGACAAGGGAAGCCTGCTTGCCATCGGCCGAAGTAGCCAGGGCCACCATGCCGTCCGCGGCAATCCGGCTCGCTTTCTTGTCCGCCTTTGCCTGTCCGATCTTGCGCATTTGTTCAATGGCCGCATCGATATCTCCACTGCTCTCCTGCAGTGCCTTTTTGCATTCCATCATGCCTGCGCCGGTTCGCTCACGCAGTTCCTTAACCAGTGTTGCCGTTATCTGCATCGTTCTTCCCTACGTTCTCCAGTCATTGCCCATGCGGTTTCAATTCAGTCTGCATCCGAAGCCTGATCCCCGGTATCACCGGTCTCGGCCTTTGGCTCGTCCACGGCAGGAGCACTTTCCGTCTCGGGCTTCGCTTCGGTTTTAGCCTTGCCCTTTGCCCCGGCCTTTGTTTTGGTCTCAGCCTTGGTTTCGGTTTTTGTTTTTGTTTCAGCCTTTGCTTTAGTTTTTGTCTTGGGCTCAGCCTCAGCCTTATCAGCAGCCTTGGTTTCAGTCTTTGCCTTGGTCTCGGGCTTGGCCTTCCTCACTGCCTTGGTTTCAGTCTTAGCTGTGGTTTCGGCCTCAGCCTTTTCTGTAGCCTCAGCCTTTTCTGTAGCCTCGGCCTTTGCTACGGCTTCAGTCTTTTTCGAAGCTTCGGCCTTTTCTTCGGCTTCAGCCGTCTTTTCAGCATCGGGCTTGTCAGCCGCCGGTTTTACAGCGGTTTTCTTGGCAGGTTTTGCCTTGGCGTGTGCCTTCGGCGCCGCTTCTGCACCGGCTTTTCGTTTCACCGTGATCTTCTGCTTGGGCTTAGGCTTTTCGTCCGTCTTCGCCACCTTGCCCGTTGCATCCACCTCCACGAACTCGTCTTCGGCACCGGTCATTACCTGCGCACTTTCCTTGCCTTCCAGGATGACATCCGCCATGTGCGATGAAAACAGCCGGATGGCCCGAATCGCATCGTCGTTTCCGGGAATCACGTAATCCACGCCGTCCGCCTTGTTGTTGCTGTCGACGATGGCAACCACCGGGATGCCCAGCTTGTTGGCCTCGCTGACCGCGATGGCTTCGTAGCCGACGTCAATGACGAACAGCGCATCCGGCAGGCTCGACATGTCCTTGATCCCGCCCAGGCTGCGTTCGAGCTTGAACAACTCGCGCTTGAGCATCAGCAGTTCCTTTTTGCTGAGCCGTTCGACGCCCTCGCCGTTGGCCACCTGTTCGAGTTCCTGCAGACGCTGTATGGACTTGCTGACGGTGTTGAAGTTGGTCAGCATGCCGCCCAGCCAGCGGTGGTTGACGTAGGGCATGCCGCAGCGCGTCGCCTCCTCCTGGATCGAATCCCGCGCCGAGCGCTTCGTGCCCACGAACAGGATGGTTCCCTTGTTGGCCGCCATCTTGCCAAGGAAGGCCGCGGCATCGAGAAACATCGGCAATGTTTTCTCGAGATTGATGATGTGGATTTTGTTGCGCTCCCCGAAAATGTAAGGACTCATTTTCGGATTCCAGTAGCGTGTCTGATGCCCAAAGTGTACGCCAGCTTCCAGCATCTGGCGCATCGTGACATTCGCCATGTTGTATAATGCTCCTATGGGTTGATCCTCCACGTACCCCATGTGGAAACCCTACCAGGGCACCCACCCACATGTGACGGTACGTGTGTGAATTTAGTGTTTGTGCAAAATGCGCGCCCTTTATAACATGGCTGCCCACTTGGAACAACGACCCTAACCCGCTGACAGACTTCGACCTGATCCGGATCAACACCATGGGCGTAACGATAAAATCTGCTGAAGAAATCCGGAAAATGCGGGTCGCCGGCAAGCTCGCCTCCGAAGTGCTGGAGATGATCGGGCCGCACGTCGTGCCCGGCGTCAGCACGCAGGAACTGGACCGCATCTGCCACGACCATATCGTCAACGTGCAACAGGCGATTCCTGCGCCGCTCAATTACCGCGGCTTCCCGAAATCCATCTGTACCTCGGTGAACCACCAGGTGTGTCACGGCATCCCCGGCGAACGCACGCTCAAGAGCGGCGACATCCTCAACATCGACATCACCGTGATCAAGGACGGCTACCACGGGGATACCAGCAAGATGTTCATGCTGGGCAAACCCACAGTACTCGCCCAGCGGCTGGTGGACCTCACCTACGAGGCCCTGAAACTCGGCATCCGGCAGGTACGACCGGGGGCCAGGCTCGGGGACATCGGGCACGCCATTCAAAGCTTCGTTGAAAGCCACCGCTACTCGGTGGTGCGCGAATACTGCGGGCACGGCATCGGGCGCGTGTTTCATGAAGACCCCCAGGTGCTGCATTACGGAAAACCCGATACCGGACTGCGGCTGCAGCCCGGCATGACCTTCACGATCGAGCCCATGGTCAATGCGGGCAGGCGCAATGTGCGCCTGCTGCCGGACCGCTGGACGGTGGTCACCAAGGACCACAGCCTTTCCGCACAATGGGAACACACGATCCTGGTGACCGAACAGGGACACGAAGTCCTGACCCTGCGCAGCGAGGAAGACCTGAACGGCACCTAGCGCTTCGCACCCGAGCCTCCGACCCCATGCCAGACATCCACCTCTCCGAAGTCCTCGAGCGCAGGTCGTTGCCGGTGCAGTTTGCCGACATCCAGGCACGCAAGCCCCTGAAGATTGCCGAGTACCGGGAATTCAGCGAAGCGGTCTCTGAAATGCAGCGCAGGGATTTCGATCCCATGCGGCCATCTACGAG
>VXPJ01000037.1:4145-5452 GCA_009839635.1 Pseudomonadota bacterium | reverse complement strand
GTCCCTGGACCTTGGGGACTTTAGCTACAAGCTGATCGATGACCGTACGCTTGAGGTCGTGTTATCGCATGGCAAGACGCTTCACCGACTATTCGACATCCTGGGCCGGCAGGCGATCACGGTATCGAGCATTCGAAACAAGGCAAATCGCCTGGAGGAGCTGTTCCTGACGATGACCGGACAGTCCACGGAATCATCATGACCCCGTCACACCAACTGGTTGCCTTACGCACGCTCGTGGAAAAGGAAATTCGCCGTTTTATGAGGATCTGGGTTCAGACCATCCTGCCCTCTGCAATTACAGTGGCCCTGTATTTTCTGATCATGGGCAAGTTCATCGGGTCAAGGATCGGCGAGGTAGACGGATACTCCTACATTGAATTCATTGCTCCCGGGTTGATCATGCTGGGGATCATATCCAATTCTTACGCCAATTCTGTCTCGTCCTTCTACAGTTCCAAGCTTCATCGTCATATTGAGGAAATGCTGGTATCGTCCATGCCCAACTACATCATTGTGCTTGGTTTTGTGCTGGGCGGCGTAGCGCGGGGACTGGTGGTGGGCGTGGCGGTGACCCTCACTGCGATGTTTTTCACACAGCTGCAGGTTCATAGTATTACTCTGGTGATTGTAACGGCTGTCTTGACGGCAGCACTGTTCTCCACCGCGGGTTTGATCAACGGCATATTTGCAAACAGCTTCGATGATACGTCGATCATCCCAACCTTCGTACTGACTCCCCTGACCTATCTGGGCGGGATTTTTTTCAGTATCGACATGCTGCCAGATTTCTGGCAGGGGATTTCCCAGATCAACCCGATCCTGTACATGGTGAACGGCTTCAGGCTGGGCATACTGGGGATATCAGACATCAACTTGTCTGTCGCATTGACCGTGATGATCGGGCTGTTGGTCGTGCTGTTCCTGCTATCCCTTTGCCTTTTGACCAAAGGAGTGGGCACCCGCAGCTAGCTGAAAAAGGCTTGCGCCAGTCCATTCTTGGTTCGGCAGGATCAATTGGGCTCGTTACTGCGTCAAAAATGCTGCCTCGCATGTATGATGCGCATCAAGCCTAGATGGTTTGTTCCGGGCGAGTATGTAAAATATTCAAAGCATTGCAAGCTGACCTCACATATTGCGGTATCACCCGCTGCTGGAATCAACAAAAACTCCATGGAACAACCTGATCGACTCCAACCAATCGCATCCGCAATCCGCGAATTCATCCGACTCGAATCAATCGGTGGGTTCCTGCTGCTGGCCGCAACAATTGCGGCCCTGATCGCTGCGAACACACTGTTCGCGGA
>VXPJ01000037.1:0-4135 GCA_009839635.1 Pseudomonadota bacterium | reverse complement strand
GTTCGCGGAAGCCTATGCTGCTCTGCTCAGTACTACAGTCGCCGTGCAGGTCGGTGCCTTTGTTATCACGAAGCCGCTTTTGCTGTGGATCAATGATGGTTTAATGGCCGTTTTTTTCTTCCTGATCGGGCTTGAGGTCAAGCGCGAGTTCGTTGAAGGAGAGCTTTCTTCGGCACGACAAGTTGTGCTACCTGGACTCGGCGCACTCGGTGGGATGATCGTCCCTGCAGCGATCTATGTGGCATTGAACTGGCAGGATGCGGTGGCCCTCGATGGCTGGGCAATCCCGGTTGCCACGGACATTGCATTTGCCCTTGCACTTCTCAGTGTTTTCGGACGCCGAGTACCCACATCGCTCAAAGTATTTTTGCTGACGCTTGCTATTTTCGATGATCTAGCAGCGATTGCGATTATCGCGATATTTTACTCAGCGGACCTATCTCTCAAGGCACTAGTGGTCGGTGCGGTCGCGTTGTCAGCCGGCATTGCCTTGAACCGGCTTAGGGTCACCCTTATCGCGGCTTACGTATTTCTTGGTGTGGTGCTCTGGGTTGCAATGCTGAAGTCAGGCGTACACGCTACCCTGGCCGGGGTGTTAATTGCCTTCTGTGTGCCGTTGCGGGGCTCTGACGAGCGTTCGCCGCTACGTGAACTCGAGCATGATCTGCATGCCCCTGTCACATACGCGATCCTGCCGATATTCGCCTTTGCTAACGCTGGGCTTTCACTCAGCGGTATTGGTATCGGCGACCTGCTGCATCCGGTAACACTTGGTGTCGCAACGGGGCTCTTCATTGGGAAGCCTCTCGGCATTGTCTTTTTTATTGGCCTTGGCGTGCTGCTACGCCTAGTGTCCCTGCCCAAAGATGTCACCTGGTATCAGATTTTGGGCGTGGCGTGTGCATGCGGCATAGGTTTCACGATGAGTCTCTTTATTGCAGGTCTTGCCTTCCAACATGGCAGCGGTGAATATTTTGCTGGAGATCGGCTGGGTATTCTGATCGGATCTGTGGCGTCTGCCCTGGCAGCCTGGCTGATACTACATTGGAGTCTGGAGCCTGCGCAGGGGCAGCCCAGTGCGGTTGGTGCAGGCAAAAGAATACACAACTGAAGGACACGGGCACATTGAGTGCTGCAAGGGTCCTTGGTGCAGCTGCGCCAGACCCAGGAAGGAGAAATAGAAATCAGGCAGCCAGGCGGCTGATGCTCATTTTCATTCCAAATTTTGGCCGCATGGTCGTGGCGGCCTGTGGTTCCACGATGTGTCCCGGGAACAGCGAGAGTTCATACCTCTGCATGATCAGTGCAACGACAAGCTTGCTTTGCATGAGCGCCATGTGGGAGCCAATGCAGTTACGGTGGCCGGCTGCAAAAGGGATATAGGCGAACCGCGACCGACCGACCGACCGCGTCTTGTCAAAGCGCTCCGGATCGAACTGGTTTGGGTTCTCCCAGTATTGTGCAAGACGGTGAGTCACGTACGAAGAGATGATGACAGTCGTATCTTTGGGGACACGGTAGCCACCAATCAGGTGATCCTGCAGGGCCACCCGGGAGAATGAGTGCACCGACGAATACAATCGCAGGGATTCCTTGATAACCTTCTCGGTGTATTCCAGTTGGCTGAGCAGGTCCGGTGTCAACTCCCGCTGCCCGACAACCGAGTTCAACTCTTCATAAATACGTTGCTTGACTTCGGGGTACCGGTCGATCACATACATGGTCCAGCACAGCGAGGTTGCGGTCGTTTCAAACGCGGTCACAAAAAGTGTCAGTACCTGGTCTCTGAGACTGCGCCGGTTTTGCCTGATCCATTTTTCCGGGTCCTCGCCGTCTTTAAAAAGATGTTTCAGAAAACCGATGTCGTCATGCATGATCGAAGGGTATTCCTCCAGCAGTTCGTATACACACCGGTTCAGCTGTCGCAGGGCCAGCCTGAAATTAATGGCTTTCCTCAGGTTTTTGGTATTCAGCAAGCTGGCTTTGAGGTCGGTCATTTCCGGCCAGTTCAAGCGGATCTGGTTGTAGATGCCAGCCACGGTCGGGGCTCGTTTTTGGAACCCCCAGCCCATCACCCATACACCGGCCAGCAACTGGGTCAGGAGATTGAACTGATACTCGAGTTCGATCGAGTCCCCTGACTCGGCAGTCCCCTGCCAGGAATCTATGAATTGAGCCGCGAGTTTGGAAATCCAGTCAAGCTGAGTGTTCAGCGCTTTGGCAGTGAATTTTGGCTGTGCCTGGGTGCGCTGCTCTTTCCATACCATCCCCTCGCTCAGCAACATGCCTTCCCCGATGACCATCCTGACCTGCTTGTAGCGGGTATTCTTCTTGTACTTGTCAAAATTGTCGACCAGCACTTCCTTGATCAGCTTGGGTTCTGACACCAAGTATGAGTAGTACGCACCCATATTGATGCGGGCAATTCCGCCGTACTCCGCGGCGACGTTTTCCAGAAATGCCATGGGGTTTTGACGCATTTCCGGCAGGCAGCCCAATTTGCCTTTACCGGCCGGGCCTGGAGGGAAGACAGTATTAGGCATTGGCGGGGTGGTTCGAAACCGTTCTACCTGAAGGTCGGGGCTCAAACTCAGGAGACAAGGGGTTCAGGCCTGCTCATTGCTGGCAGTTTTCTTTGCTACATACCCCGTAGATAATTAACGAGTGATCAGAGATCTTGAAGCCGTTCTCTTCTGCAATCTGTTCCTGCTTGGATTCGATCGACTCGTCCATAAATTCAATAATCTTTCCGCACTTCACGCAGATAAGGTGGTCATGGTGGCTACCCCGTTCCAACTCGAATACTGCCTGCCCGCTTTCGAAGTGATGGCGGATGACCAGACCGGCAGCCTCGAACTGTGTGAGCACACGGTAGATGGTCGCAAGCCCGATTTCTTTTCCCACATCCAGCAGGGCCTTGTAGATATCCTCGGCACTCATGTGCCTTTTTTCAGAATTTTCAAGAAGTTCCAGAATCTTCATTCTGGAAAATGTAACTTTGAGACCGGCTCGCCTAAGGTCTTGGTCTTCCATCAGGGCCCCTTGCTATACCTGAAAGATCATCTTCGTGGAGCGCACGTACGGTGCATTTTTCATGTGAAACGCACATTTGCAGTGTACCAATAAAAAACAAAACCCGCCACGATGGACGGGTTGATCAGTGCCTTTCATTGCGGGTCCGCTTTGGCTTGTTGTTTTAATTTATAACCCAACTAGAGGAGAAAGGGTTTGCCAAATACTTCACACGCTGGCGGGTGGTCTGGTACAGAAGTGATTTTGTTGTTATTGCTCCTTCTGGATTACCTCATTTGCTTCTCAGTGCTTCAGAGATTTTTCAACCACCGGCGACACAATACCATATTCCCAAAAAGAGATACACAAGAAATCATCTATACCCTTGCTTTTAGAACGTTCAAATGGTGCCCGGGGCCGGAGTCGAACCGGCAAGCCCGATACGGGCGAGGGATTTTAAGTCCCTTGCGTCTACCAATTCCGCCACCCGGGCCGATCAAAAAGCCAAATCGAATAGAGATGATGACCAATCACTTTAAAATACGCTATAGGATTCAAATTTTTAGCGATACCGGCAAAGTCAATTCACTCACAAATCGTTTCAGGTCCAAAATATATGGCTTTATAGCAATGGATTTTGAAGGCATGCAAGAGTTTGTTGCCCCAGAGGGGTGTCCAGGCCGAAATCAGGTCTATGGTATGACCAAATGGCGTGTTTTTTACCTGCATCGCCAAAGCCGCAGCGCGTGTAGTTCCGTCAAACCATAGTCCCCACTCCCGTCGATTGCTGATGGCGTTGCAGTTACAATCAATTCAAACGCATAGTTCCCCAAAGTTGGGGAAGGTCGTCCATGGATATCTCACTGTTTCAGCTTGAGGGCAAGACAGCGTTCCTTCCGGTTTTCCACTCGGTGGGCTATTTTACAGGACACACCCCGCCCGTCGATGATGACTGGATGGCTGTTCATCTCGCTGGCGCGCCCGAGATCGCTGCCGCGAGTATTCTCGACGACGACACGCGCGCGACAAGGCCCACGCGATGAAATCCTTACTGCGACACCTTACTGGCGTACTTCAGGCCGAGATTCCATCCTCGGCACGGCTTCCAGCGGTGTCGGTCGGG
>VXPJ01000124.1 GCA_009839635.1 Pseudomonadota bacterium | reverse complement strand
AATTTAAACTCTCGCCATACACAGTGGCTACTCGCCGGAGGCGACCACCAAGGCGGTGGCTGTACCGATCTATCAAACCTCGTCTTATGCATTTGACAACACCCAGCACGGTGCTGACCTGTTTGACTTGAAGGTCGAGGGAAACATATACACACGTATCATGAACCCGACCACCGCGGTGCTGGAACAACGCATTGCGGCGATGGAGGGGGGTATCGGCGCCCTGGCCCTGTCATCCGGAATGGCGGCCATTTCCCTGGCCATTTTTGCTATTGCCGAACGTGGAGACAATATCGTTTCGGTAACCACCCTGTACGGAGGCACGTACAACCTGTTTGCGCATACCTTGCCAAAACTCGGGATTGATGTCCGCTTCGTGGACTACCGAGACATGGACGCCATCGCGGCCGCCATCGACGAGAATACAAAAGTCGTTTTTTGCGAGTCCCTGGGAAATCCCGCCGGCAACATTATCGATCTGGAAAAAACAGTAGAGGTTGCCCACGCGCAGGGCGTGCCGGTCATGGTGGACAACACCGTACCCAGCCCGTACCTGTGTCGGCCCTTTGAATTCGGAGCGGATATCGTTATCCATTCGCTGACCAAGTACATGACTGGCCATGGCACAACGATTGGAGGAATCGTCGTGGACTCGGGAAACTTCCCGTGGGCGGACCACAAGGAACGCTTCCCCATGCTGAACGAGCCCGACCCTTCCTATCACGGGGTGGTTTACACTGAAGCGCTGGGCAAGGCCGCGTACATCGGCCGCGTCCGGGTCGTACCGCTGCGCAACATCGGGCCCGCGATTTCGCCCATGAACAGCTTCCTGGTTTTGCAGGGAGTGGAAAGCCTTCCAGTACGCATGGACCGCCACTGTGAAAATGCACTGGCCGTGGCCGAGCATCTGGAAAAACATCCAAATGTCACCTGGGTGAACTATGCCGGGCTGCCCACGCACGAGGACTACCCTCTGGTGAAAAAATACTGCAGCGGGCGGGCCTCCGGAATCCTGAGTTTCGGGATCAAAGGGGGACTTGATGCGGGCGTCAAGTTCATTGATGCCCTGAACCTGATCGTTCGACTGGTCAACATTGGTGATGCCAAGTCGCTGGCCTGCCATCCGGCCACCACCACGCACCGGCAATTATCCAAGGAAGAGCAGAAAGTGGCCGGCGTAAGTGACGACCTGGTGAGGCTGTCAATCGGGATTGAGCATATCGATGACATCCTGGAAGACATCGACCAGGCCCTTGAAAAATCTGGCTAAACCGTAACGAGAACCGGCTCTGCGGGGCCGGTTCCTCCCGGGCGGGCGATGGGAAAACGCACACGCCTGCGACCGCAACAACCCTTATTCCGGCACAATCTGCTGCCAGCCGCTCAAGTCCTGAGGGGCGCTGTGTTCTTCCAGCTGGTCCCAGACAATGTAACCGGAATCCTGTTCGTACACCGCCTTGGCTGCATCTTCGGGACATGGAAAGGTCAGCGTCGGCATGCCATCAATCCACAGGTCCCACAGACCCAGGGGCTCTTGCCGGATTACAAATTCAGAAACATCCGTTTGTAATCTATACTCCATGGACTCGATTGTAGCGTACCCCGGTTCTACATGGCTCAAGCAACCTTCTTTTTCCACGGTCTGTTCCCTGATCATGCAAAAGCCGGCGGGCACGGGAACAAACCGACCAGCAAGGTGCTGTTTGATGTGGAGTTTGAAGGGAGTTTCCATTCCCACCTGCTGGCAGACCTGGAGACCGCAGTCGGAGAAGACCAGGCACTGGTTTTCGAAGTGCGCCATGCCCTGCCCTTTGAGTGCCCCGGATTTCCGCAAGCCGCAGTCCGCTACTACCGTCAGGTCATGGGACCCCAGTCGACAACCATCAGCCCGAGCGGACCCAAGGGCCCCGCTCCCGGTCAAAGTGTCTATCAGGTACAGTGGGAAATCTCCCTGGAAGCGCGCCACAGGACCACCGACTCGCAGGTTTCAGGGTAGGATCAGCCAGTGCGGCCCCACCCGGGCACACGACGAGGGATCGAAGGATTGAAAAAGTTGCATGCGGACCGGCATTTTTGATAAAAACCCCGACTGACACAAACGTTGTGCAGCCGTCCCGTATCGATACCCATTTGCCAGAATTTGGCGCTAGGAACAGGAACGATTATGAGTACAGAAAACTTGGTGCGTCAGGTCGATGATCCAGGCTATATCATTGCGTGGAGATACAAGTACGAATTTGAAACAGGCAGATTCACAGACGAGACGATGACTTTTGGAGAGGCGCGCGAGAAATGTGAAGCGCTGAACCTGGAAAATCCGGACAAGACGTACTGGCCTGAAAAACAGAAACCGGATCCCGAGTGGCACCTGGTCTATGAATGAAACTCGACAGGCACGCCCTGCACGATTCAGGGCGACAGTCTTTCGAGCTTCCACTCCTCTGCTGCGGTCAGCGAGTAGCGCAGACGATCGTGCAGTCGGTTCGGACGTCCCTGCCAGAACTCGTACTGACTCGGGATAATCCGGTAGCCCCCCCAGTGTTCAGGACAGGGGATTTCCTGCCCTTGGTAACGCTGCTGCAGATCCTGGTACGCCTTTTCCAGTACCGAATAGTCTTCGATCACCTGACTTTGCTGCGAGGCCAGGGTGCCAAGCTGGCTCCCCCTGGGACGTGAACGAAAATATTCGGCGGAATCCGCTGCCGGTATTTTCTCGACCCGGCCTGAAATTCGTACCTGCCGATACAGCCTGTCCCACCAGAAACAAAGTGCAGCCGCTCGTGTGGCGTGCAGATCCTGGGCCTTGCTGCTGTTGTAATTGGTAAAGAAAACAAATCCTGCCTCATCGAATGACTTCAGCAGGACCATGCGCGAGGTCACTTCGCCCGTGCGACCGACCGTCGCCAGATTCATCGCATGGGGCTCTGCGAACCCTGCACCGAGCATCTCGTCAAACCATTGTCCGAACTGGTCGAGGGGATTTCTTTCGGCAGTTTGCTCCTCCAGCGTTGCGGTCTCGTTCTTTATCAGCATCTGGGATTCTCGCTGCGGTAACGCCAATGCAAACCCCGTGCCCCCCCCCCCCCCGAAACCAGTCGGGTTGGGTGCCAGGTATTGCTGGTGGTAATCCTCTGCATAGTAAAATTCCGAGGCCTCGGCAATTTCGGTCGTGATGGACGAATAGCCTTGCCGGGACAGTGCCTGCTGGTATTGCTGCTGGGTCTGCTCGGCAATGGCTTTCTGTGTCTCGTCATACACATAGATGCCCGAGCGATACTGGGTGCCCACATCGTTCCCCTGGCGCATCCCCTGGGTGGGGTCGTGCGACTCCCAGAACAGCCTGAGCAGACCTGCATAGCTGACACGGTCAGGCGGGTACACGATGCGTACGACCTCGTTGTGTCCCGTCATGCCGGTACAGACTTCCCGATAGGTCGGGTTTGGGGTAAATCCGCCTGAATACCCCACAGAAGTTGAATACACCTTCGGGAACTCCCAGAACTTTTTCTCGGCCCCCCAGAAACAGCCCAGCCCGAACATGGCCAGAGCCATGCCGTCAGGAAAAGGCGGGGACAGCGGGTTGCCGTTCACATGGTGCCTGTTTGTCACAGGCATCGCCTGCGGCCGGCCAGCCAGTGCCTGATCGCCTGTCACAAGCTGTAATTTGCGAATCACCGTAACGTTCTCCCGAGGTATCCCGGCTAGGCCTCCTGCTGCGCCTTGGCCTCGGTTTCCCTGAATTCTCGGGCCTTGTCCTGCAGACCTTTTTCGATCGCAAGCGGAATCTCTTCAATGCCCTGCTTGGCCGCGTAGTCGCGCACATCCTGCGTGATTTTCATCGAGCAGAAATGTGGGCCGCACATGGAGCAGAAGTGTGCAACTTTTGCAGCGTCCCTGGGCAGGGTTTCATCATGCAGCGAACGGGCGTGCTGCGGGTCCAGGCTCAGGTTGAACTGGTCTTCCCAGCGAAACTCAAAGCGTGCCTTGGACAATGCATTGTCGCGAATCTGGGCGCCTGGATGACCCTTGCCCAGATCGGCCGCGTGTGCCGCAATCTTGTAGGTAATGATGCCGTCTCTGACATCCTGCTTGTCGGGCAACCCCAAGTGTTCCTTGGGTGTGACGTAGCAAAGCATCGCTGTGCCGTACCAGCCGATATTCGCTGCCCCAATGGCGGAGGTAATATGGTCGTAGCCGGGTGCGATATCCGTCACCAGGGGACCCAGCGTGTAGAAGGGGGCTTCCAGGCATTCCTTGACTTCCCGGTCTACATTTTCCCGAACCATCTGCAGCGGGATGTGACCCGGTCCCTCGATCATGACCTGGACGTCATGGTCCCATGCGATCCTGGTCAACTCTCCCAGCGTCGTCAATTCCGCAAACTGCGCCTCGTCATTGGCATCCGCAATGGAGCCCGGGCGCAGGCCATCGCCCAGTGAGAATGCCACGTCATAGGCCTGCATGATTTCGCAAATTTCCTCGAAGTGGGTGTAGAGGAAGCTTTCCTGGTGATGGGCCAGGCACCACTTCGCCATGATCGAGCCTCCGCGCGACACGATGCCTGTTACGCGATTTACCGTCATGGGCACATAGGCCAGGCGCACGCCGGCATGGATCGTGAAGTAGTCCACGCCTTGCTCGGCCTGCTCGATGAGCGTATCCCGGTACATCTCCCAGGTCAGCTCTTCTGCCTTGCCTCCCACCTTCTCAAGGGCCTGGTAGATGGGCACGGTGCCGATGGGCACCGGCGAGTTGCGCACGATCCATTCCCGGGTTTCGTGGATGTGTTTTCCGGTCGAGAGGTCCATGACCGTATCGCTACCCCAGCGCACCGCCCACACCATTTTCTCCACTTCCTCCTCGATCGAGGAAGCCACGGACGAGTTGCCCAGATTGGTATTGATCTTTACCAGGAAATTGCGGCCGATGATCATCGGCTCCGATTCGGGATGGTTGATGTTGCTTGGAATGATGGCACGCCCGCTTGCCAGTTCCGTGCGTACAAACTCCGGGGTGATTTCATCGGGCAGGTTCGCACCGAAGCCCCGCCCTGCATGCTGCTGCAGGAGTTTTTTGTAGCGGCTGTCCTTGCGATGCTCCTGCAGTCGCATGTCCTCGCGCAATGCAACGTATTCCATCTCAGGAGTGATGATGCCCCGGCGTGCGTAGTGCATCTGCGTGACTGCACGGCCCGGCCGTGCGCGACGCGGCGGGTGGTAATGGGCAAAACGCAGATGTGCCGTACGTGGATCACTTTGCCGGGCCAAGCCGTATTGTGAAGAGGGTCCATCAAGCAGCAGGGTGTCATTGCGCCGTTCGATCCAGTCCTTTCGAACCGCAGGCAGGCCCTGCAGCAAATCCACCTCCATGTCCGGGTCGGAATAGGGACCCGAGGTGTCGTAAATGGTGATGGGGGGGTTTACCTCTTCGCCGAAACTGGCTGCAGTTGCCGAACACTGCACTT
>VXPJ01000086.1 GCA_009839635.1 Pseudomonadota bacterium | reverse complement strand
GCACTGGACTATGTGCGGCAGGCAAGAGAGCCGTTTGATATCGTGTTTCTCGATCCTCCTTTTGCAACAGATCTGGACCGGCAGGTATTGCCGGTGCTGGTCACTCGCCGGCTGGTGCGCCCGCCCGCCCGGGTCTATGTGGAATCCCCGACAGATAGGATTCTGGAATTCCCGGGTTCCCTGGACTGCATCCGCGAGAAAACGGCAGGACAGGTGCGCTACCAGCTGTATGCGCTGGAAGATGAAATCATGTGACAGAGCCCCGGGGGCGCCGGGATCGCTTCATGCTAGAATCCGCGCATGGCACTCGTAGCAGTCTATCCGGGCACCTTTGACCCGATTACCAACGGTCATACAGACCTGGTCCGCCGGGCCTGTGTCCTGTTTGACAGCGTGGTCGTGGGTGTTGCAGTCCGGGGCGGCGGCAAACAGCCGTTTTTTGATCTGACCGAACGGGTCGAGCTTGCTCAGCAGTCGCTGGCAAGGATCCCTAATGCGAAGGTGCACGGCTTTGACGGCCTGCTGGTGGATTTTGCACGCCAGCAAGGAGCCAAGGCCATCTTGCGAGGGTTGCGTGCGGTTTCGGACTTCGAATTTGAATTCCAACTGGCCAGCATGAACCGCCGGCTGGACGATCAGTTTGAGACCATTTTCATGACACCCTCGGAAGAACATACCTTTATCTCCTCGAGCCTGGTGCGCGAGATTGCAAGTCTCGGTGGCGACGTGTCCCGGTTTGTTTCCCCTCCGGTAGTCAAGGCCTTGCAAACCAAGCTGGCTGGCTGAAACCCTTTTGTCTGGAATGCGGATTCTGGTCTTCATGTGCCTGGCATGGGGAGCAATCTCCTGTGGCACGTCCCCGACTGACAAAGCTGCTCTGTCAAGCTCGCTATCCCGGCCTACCCTCACAGATTATGCCGTGGCCAGTGCCCATCCACTGGCCACTCAGGCAGGCATCGATATCCTGCGTCAGGGCGGCAACGCCTTCGATGCGGCCGTAGCGGTAACCGCATGTCTGGCTGTGGTGGAGCCCTACGCCTCTGGGCTGGGCGGCGGCGGCTTCTGGCTGTTGCACACGGCATCGGGTGGACGCGATATCATGCTGGATGGAAGGGAGGTGGCACCGCTTGCAGCGACCCAGGACATGTATCTGGATGATGCTGGCAGGCCCACCCGAGAGTCCGTCGTAGGTCCCCTGGCTGCAGGCATCCCAGGCCTCCCTGCAGCCCTCGTCCACCTGTCGGACAGGTACGGGCGGCTTCCCCTTGATCTTACCTTGCACGCGGCCATCCGACATGCCCGTGAGGGTTTTGAGGTGAGCGCACGTTATCAAAGGCTGGCCACGGCCGTGCTCGACCACTTGCACGAGACCGCTGGAGGAACTTCGGTTTTCCTGGAGCAGGGCAGCGTGCCCGAACCCGGCTATGTTCTCCGGCAACCGCAACTGGCCCGCGTGCTGGAACGCATCCGCGATGAGGGCGCCGACGGATTCTATCGGGGAGAAGTGGCGGCATTGCTCGTCCAGGGCGTGCAGCAGGCCGGAGGAATCTGGCAGATGCAGGATCTGGCGCAATACCGGGTCCGGGAACGAAAGCCGGTTTCCGGCACTTATGCAAACATGAGGGTCACCAGCGCCGCGCTGCCTTCATCGGGAGGCATCGTATTGATGCAGATGCTCAACATGCTGTCGTTGCTGGACCTGTCACAGATAGAAGTCACACAGCGCACTCATGCACTGGTCGAGGTGATGCGCCGGGCATATGTCGATCGTGCCCGGTATCTCGGGGATACGGACCATGTCGAGGTGCCTGTCCAGCGTCTTTTGTCGGCACAGCATGCAACCCGCATGCTGGCGGATTTCAACCCGAATCAGGCTTCCCCGAGCAGCGCATATCTCAAGCAACCGGCCGGTCTGCAGGGAGGTGAACCTGCAGAGGGCCGCAACACCACGCATTTTTCCGTTATTGACCGGGAGGGCAACTACGTCGCCGCCACGCTCTCCATCAACTACCCGTTTGGCTCGGGATTTGTGCCGCCCGGCACGGGCATCCTGCTGAACAACGAAATGGACGATTTTTCGATCAAGCCCGGACACTCCAACCTGTATGGCCTGACCGGCAACCGTGCGAATGCCATCGAGGCTGGCAAACGCATGCTCTCAAGCATGTCGCCTACGTTTCTGGATGACGGTGAGCGAGTTGCGATTTTGGGAACCCCGGGTGGCAGCCGGATCATTACCATGGTGTTGCTGGCGGCGCTGGAATTTGCCCGCGGCGGGGATGCGAGCGCCATGGTCTCGCGGCCACGCTTTCATCACCAGTTCGTCCCGGACCACATCGAGTTTGAAGACGGGGCCTTCGATGCAGCCACCCTGGCTGCACTCGCCGGGCTGGGCCACACGCTGCAGACTACCTCCCGCAGTTACGGGGACATGCATGCCGTCATCTGGAATCGAAAGACCGGGCGCGTGACCGCAGCCAGCGATCCTCGGGGCCTGGGTCTTGCGCAGGTCGGCGAGTGACGGCCTGCATCAATGCTGGCACTGGCTGCAATAAAAACTGCTGCGCTGGCCGAGTGTCCGAAGCCGGATGGGGTGGCCGCAGACCGGGCAGGGCTCCCCATCCCGGTTGTAGACATTGAGTTCTTGCGCGAAATAGCCGGGGCGGCCGTTTTCACGGGTGAAATCGCGCAAGGTGGTACCCCCGGCCTCAATGGCGGTGCTCAGTACATGCCTGATGTTCGCGACCAGTTTTTCATAGCGGGACAGCGAGATGCGGCCTGCCGCTCGCTGCGGGTGTATGCCGCTTAGAAAAAGCGCTTCACTGGCATAGATGTTGCCTACACCGGCGACTACGCTGCTGTTCATGATGAAATTCTTGACGCTGACCTTCCTGGAGGCAGCACGGCCGTGGAGGTAACGGCCGCTGAATGCATCGCTGAACGGTTCCGGCCCGAGGTTTCGCAGCAGCTTGTGCTGCAGGGGGTCTTGACGGGTCCAGTGTATGCTTCCGAAACGGCGTGGATCATGAAATCGCAAAATCTTGTTGTCGAACACGAAATCCACCTGGTCGTGCTTTTGTGGCGGTACACCGTTTGCGACGATGCGCAAACTGCCGGACATTCCGAGATGCACAATGAGGCAGCCGTTGCCGGTTTCAAGCAGCAGGTACTTGGCGCGTCGCCCGACTGATTCCACCTGCTGGTTCTTCAACGATCTCTTCAACTGGCCAGGCACCGGCCAGCGAAGCTGCCGCTGATGCACGATAAGGTCAGTGATTTTTCTGCCGGCAACATGCGGACGGATGCCGCGACACGTCGTTTCCACTTCCGGGAGCTCAGGCATTCTGGTCGTGGTTCAGGACTGGTAGAGTGCCTCGATCTCCACCAGCAGGTCGGTTCGGCACATGTCTCCCAGCAGCAGTATCCGTGGCGTCGTGCTGGACAAGCGTGCAGCCAACACTCTTTGGATGTGGGGCACGTCGCGGCGGTGGCGCACGTACACTTTCATGCACAGCAGATCGTCCTGTGCGTTCAGTTGCGTTCGATGCCTGTGATTGGCGTGGACGACCAAAGTTTCTACGTTGTTCAGGGATTCGTTGAGTTGCGCGCCAACGTCGTCCACGTGTCGAGTTTCATGTCCGACGATGCTGGCCGTGCCCGAGACATAAAAGTGAGTACAGTTGCTCCAGTGCTTGAGCACTCCCCGTGAAAACAGGGGCGGTGCCTGCACATTGGCAATCGGGTAGTCATAGGCGCTCGTCTGTCGAGGGTTCTCGACAGCAATCCCCGAAACATCCCCCGCCAGAAAATAAATTTGCAGGTAGGGGTTCTGGTTGCCGATCACGGTGGCGGCAGGATAGATGCTGCTCTCGGCATTGCAGGCCTGCATGGCCTGCAGGCGGCCGCTGCAAAACAGGTCGTAGCGGCTCGACTGGTTTCCAGCCGGATCGGTAATGCCGGGAAAGTAGTTCCAGGTACGCAACAGATGATTGCAGGCGGTGCTTTGCAGGCAGTCGTAGATTTCTTGGTAGGCCTGCATGGCTAGCGCCTGGAAATCGCTGGAATCCAGACAGTCCAACTGGAGATGGCCAAACAGTACCTGGGGGTGCCCCATGTACTGAATGTTTGCATGCTTTCCATGCCTGACTTGGCCACTCGTATACCAGTTCTGAAAATGGAAATCTGACCCTTGGAGAACCTCCAGCCCGCTGTTGATCGACCACTCCTTTGCCTGGCGTTGTCCGGAATTTCCGAAATGCACGTGTGTCAGCAGGGCTGAGTCATCCATGGACGGGTCCGTGCTTTCGTGGACTGCAACTTCTAGGCTGGGCACTGTGCCGGAGTGGCCGGGTTTGGGATTACCTGCTGTCATGGGAACACTGTAACCTGCAAAAGGCGGCCTTGTGAATCAAAGACACGAAGCGTATCCAGGACGGCTTTAAATTCCCGGTAATGATGTTTAAAGTGTTGTCCGACCGGTAGCGCTTGTACCGGGTAATACCACGGCATCACCACTACAGAATCCGAAACTGACATGCTATGGCCTCTTGCTGCACCCGGTTACGTGTCCTTGTAAAGACATGACCCGATTGACTGAACCGGAATGAATTCATGCGCTTGCTAGGTGTCGATACGGGTGGAACCTTTACGGACCTGGTCTATTTTAATGGACAATCCGTGCAGACACACAAGGAACTGTCCACGCCGCAGGCACCCGAGCGTGCCATCATGCGGGGCATTGCCTCGCTGGGGATTGATACCCGCGGGCTGCACATCGTGCATGGTACCACGGTGGCTACCAACGCACTGCTTGAGGGCAAGGGTGCACGAACGGTGTTTGTCACCAACCATGGCTTCAAGGACTTGCTGCTGATTGGCCGCCAGACACGTGAGGAACTCTACAACCTCACACCCCGCGAAAAGCCCACGTTGTTCGAACCCCGGTTGTGCCTGGAATCCGGCGGCCGCATAGATCCTCGGGGGGATACGGTCTTGCCGCTGCCCGTTGCAGAAATGGATGCACTTGCCGACTCCATCGATCAGCTTGATGTCGAGGCAGTCGCAGTTTGCCTGCTGTTTTCGTTCGTCGACAACCGGTTTGAGAGGATGCTCAAGGCACGGCTGGGTGAGGGCTATTTCGTTTCGATTTCATCCGAGGTGCTTGCAGAGTACAGAGAATACGAGCGTGGTCTGGCTACCTGGATCAACAGCTACCTGGGTCCGGTCATGCAGGGTTACCTGTCTCGCCTTGGCGAGGCACTGCCGGACTCCCGGCTCGCCGTCATGCAAAGTGACGGCCTGACCCTGAGCACGGCGGCTGCAGAACGTAATGCCGTACGCCTGTTGTTGTCAGGTCCGGCGGGCGGGCTCTGGGGAAGCCTTCACACGGGGACGAGTGTCAGGTGTACACGGTTGCTGACCTTTGACATGGGGGGGACCTCTACGGATGTTTCCATCATTGACGGGGAATTCGAGTTGACCCGTCGCGGTAACATCGCGGGACTTC
>VXPJ01000019.1 GCA_009839635.1 Pseudomonadota bacterium | reverse complement strand
TTATTCACACTTTTTTTGTCTGCGCGTTTTACCCCCACAAAAATTTTTTATTTTTTATTTAAACCCCCCCACCAAAAAAACCCCCCCGCGGGGGGGGGCCCGCCCCGCCCCCCGGCGCCCCCCCGATTCTGCCGAGCACGCTGGACCGAATCGGGGTTTATCCCTGTACAGAAATCTTCTTCGGCAATGCTTTCTCTTTCTTCGGCACGTGGAGTCTGAGCACCCCATGCTCTGTTCTGGCAGAAATATTTTCTGCATCAGCAGTGTCTGGCAGGGTAAAGCGCCGGAAAAAACTTCCGTAGGCACGCTCTGTGCGAGTATAGCCAAGACTCTCATCTTGGCTTTCTGTCTTGCGTTCACCTTTCACAGTCAACACGCCATCTTCAAGGGAAACATCAATATCCTTCGGGTCCACACCAGGCACATCAGCACTGACCTCATAGGTATCTTCGCCTTCCTTGATATCAATGGGCGGCACCCAGTCGGATGCGGTGTCCGTATAGCCTGCCGGGCTGACATGAAAAATACGGTCTATTTCTCCTTGGAATTCCCGCAGTGTTTCCCACGGATCACGATATATCCTTCTTGCAAGCATCTTGTACCTCCTGAAATTAAAAATTAAAACGGTAGATGCTTATAGAAATGTGGGCTGAAAAGATTTTTTCAAGTCTGGCAGATCATTTTTGCCTGATGTCCTAGGTCCACTCAAATTGTCCTGCCCCGCGGTTCTTTTGTACTGACTGCGGAGTGAAAAGCTGTCCGTTCATGGCCAGATACACACCGTGGGGAAGGTGCTGGGCCGCAGCGATGGCATAGCCGATATTGAAGATGGCATCGGTATTGCGAAACCGAGCAGGCTGCATGGCTCCCGTTAGTACAATTGTTTTGTCAGGGACTTCCTCCAGACAGCGTGCGGTATCCACCATGGTGTCAGTACCGTGGGTAATCAGAATACGTGCACAATCTTCGGCCTTGACGTGCTCGACGATCTGCTGTCGATCTTCTGCACTGATCTCCAGGCTGTCCTTTTTAAGGATGGACTGGACCTCGAATGGAAACCTGACCCGGGCCTCTTTGAGAATATCGCTCACCACGGGGTCCCCGATCTGGTATTCGCTCAGGGCATCAAAATACACCTTGTCCAAGGTTCCTCCCGTACAAAAAATTTTTACCTGGTGCCTTTTGGAGTGAGCGGCATCTGTCATTGGGTATGTTTTCCCGCAGTTTATTCTATGTTCTGAACCTGTTCGCGCATCTGTTCGATCAGCACTTTCAGATCGACGGCGGCCTGGGTGGTTTCCACGTCGGCAGATTTCGCCGCCAAGGTGTTCGCCTCACGATGAAATTCCTGCATAAGGAAATCCAGTCGCCGGCCGACAGCTTCCTGGCATGCAAATATGGATGTCATTTCATCCAAGTGGCTGTCCAAACGATCCAGTTCTTCCATGATATCCATTTTTTGTGCAAGGTAGACGAGTTCCTGCTCGAAACGCACCTGATCCACACTTTCCAGCAACTCTTCGATGCGTTGTTGCAGCTTTTCCCGGATCGAGGCCAATGCCTGAGGGTGCCGGGCCCGCACGTCCCGGACAATCGATCTGACCTCAGTACACTTGTCCTGCAATATTTTTTCGATCCGTCGACCTTCAGCTCCACGCATGCCGACCAGTTGCCCGACAGCCTGCTCAAACAGGCTGAAACAAGCCGCATGGAAATTTTCCCGATCGTCCTCAACGGCCTGAATCATACCGGGCCAGGCCAGAATGTCTGTCGCTGTCACCGGTGTAGAAACAGACAACTTTTCATTCACCCTGCAAATTTGCTGCACAAGACTATCCAGCAACGGCCTGTTCAATTCCAGTGCCGCTGCCTGTACTTCAGCCATCCGATAGCGGAACACGCAGTCAACCTTGCCGCGTGCAAGCTGGTCCTGAAGATGGCTGCGCAACCGCGCCTCCAGTCTTCGGACCTCCTCTGGCAGGCGGAAATTAATGTCCAGGTAACGATGGTTGACTGAGCGCACTTCCCAGCACAGAGTCCCTTGTTCGCATGTATCCTCGACCCGCGCAAATCCTGTCATACTGCAGAGCATGAGATGATCCCTTTTCTATCCGTCCAGATGAACCTGCACCTTCGCAGGCAAACTTTTCATATAATACGCCTCTTTGGCCCTTTCCAGGTTGACTTATGAGCCCAACGAGCAGACCCAGCGGTCGAAGCCCCAGCCAACTGCGTGAGATTCGGTTCACACGCAACTATACCCGACATGCCGAAGGCTCCGTATTGACAGAATTCGGGGATACACAGGTGATCTGTACCGCAACGACTACGGATCAGGTGCCGAAATTTCTCAAAGGCAAGTCTCAGGGCTGGATCACCGCTGAATACGGCATGCTGCCACGTTCAACAAGTGAGCGCATGCCACGGGAAGCCGCGCGCGGCAGACAGGGCGGGCGCACCTTGGAAATCCAGCGCCTGATCGCCCGTTCCTTGCGAGCAGGCGTGGACCTGCAAGGGCTGGACGGTTATGCCATCACGGTCGACTGTGATGTCATTCAGGCCGATGGCGGGACACGCACGGCTTCGATCTCGGGCGGATTTGTTGCCTTATACATGGCGCTCATGCAACTGGCAGATGTCGGCAAGATCCCGGCTGATCCGGTACAACATTTCGTGGCAGCGGTATCGGTTGGGATTTGCAATCACGTTCCGGTACTGGACCTCGATTATGCAGAAGACTGTACTGCTCATACCGACATGAACGTTGTGATGACTGATGCACAGTCATTCATAGAGATCCAGGGGACTGCCGAACAGCAGGCCTTTTCCCGTGAGGAACTGGCAACACTGCTGGAGCTTGCCAGCCAAGGCATCCAGAAAATCATTCAGTGCCAAAAAAGCTGCCTGGGGATATAGATGGCCCACAAGATTGTCCTAGCCAGCAATAATGCCGCCAAGCTGAGGGAAATCCAGGCCGTGGTGGACAAGCAGCGATACCAGCTCATTGCACAATCTGAACTGCAGATCGGGGAAGTTGCCGAAACCGGCACCACCTTTGTGGAGAATGCAATCATCAAGGCGCGGCATGCCGCACTGCAATGCGGGCTAGGCGCACTGGCGGATGATTCAGGCATCGAAGTTGATGCACTGCAAGGCGCACCAGGCATCTACAGCGCACGCTATGCGGGCGGACATGCCAGCGATGCATCAAACAACGAAAAACTGCTAGCCGAACTTCAGGGGGTGCCGGACCACGAACGTACCGCACGTTTCCAGTGTGTCATTGTGTACCTTCGACATGCGCGTGACCCCGTGCCCATCCTGTGCCAGGGTACTTGGGAAGGCCGCATTTTGCAGGAACCCGCGGGCTGCAACGGGTTCGGCTACGATCCCCTGTTTTTTGTCCCGTCCCATGACTGCTCTTCAGCACAGCTGGACCCTGCTGAAAAAAACCGCATCAGCCACAGGGCACAGGCCCTGCAAAAACTGATGCTTAAACTAGGTTGAAACAGCGGGACGTACACTACCGGAATGCAGGCCACCGAAATACCGCTATCGCTTTATGTCCACATCCCTTGGTGTGTAAAAAAGTGTCCGTATTGTGACTTTAATTCACACGAAAAACGGTCTGCCCTGCCCGAAGTCCGCTACGTCGATGCACTGATTGCCGATCTGAAAAGACAGGCGGATGGCGTGGCTGGACGGGGCATTGGCAGTGTCTACATAGGCGGGGGAACGCCCAGCCTGTTTTCCGCTCGAAGCATCGAGCGGCTGCTGGATGCTGTGGCACGTGAAACAGGCCTCGCAAAGGATGCGGAAATTACAGTTGAAGCCAACCCCGGCACCTTCGATCAGCAAAACTTTGCCGGCTTTCGAAGCGCTGGCGTCAATCGCATCTCGATTGGTGTACAGAGCTTTGACGATGCCCTGTTGCGTGCCCTTGGACGTATCCACGATGCCAACACCGCAAGACAGGCCGTGCTTGCAGCCAAGCAAGCCCACTTTGAAAATATCAACATTGACGTGATGTATGCCCTGCCAGGCCAGACCCTGAAGCAGGCCCGGCGGGATGTCGAACAGGCCATTGCCCTGACACCTTCCCACATTTCCTATTACCAGCTCACGCTCGAGCCGCATACCCACTTTTACCGCCACCCACCCACACTCCCCGACGGCGAACTTGGCTGGGCAATTCAACAGCAGGGGACAAACCTGCTAATGCTGCACGGCTGGCAACAATACGAGATCTCCGCCTACGCAAAAGACCAATTCAGATGCATCCACAACATGAACTACTGGCGGTTCGGAGACTACCTCGGCATTGGTGCCGGAGCGCATCAGAAAATCAGTTCCGACAAGACCGGTGTCTGGCGCAGCGAAAAACCCAGAAATCCGCTGCAATACATGGAGCAGGTACTCAATGACCCTCTGGCCGGACCCGCATGTCGCCCCCTGAGTGACGACGAGTTAGTGTTCGAGTTTTTGTTGAATGCCCTGCGCATGAAATCAGGGTTCACCTGGCAACTGTTTGAATGCAATACCGGCCTTTCTTTTGGCCAGTTGGCCACGAAACTCCAGGGCCTGATCCAAGAGGGCCTGATTGTCAGACAGGACGGTGGTTTGCGCTGCAGTGAAACCGGGTACCGGTATCTGGACGGCCTTCTATTGCGCCTGCTTCCTGAAGCGCCGGCAACGCCCTTGGGCACACAGTAACCGGACCTGAAAGGCTGGCCAAGACTGTACTGGGTGAGCATGCAGTTCGCATCCCCGCCAGGATTCGGTCCGCCTGACGGCTTCGCCGGAAAAGGCCTCGGAGACTGCTGCTCCCGGACTGCTGACACTGATCTGGAATAGTCCAGATACGAGGAAAATTACCCTACATCTACCATTTCAGGCGTAGAGTTATGCACAACTGTAATTTAGAGCCAAATTTTATGAACTTTTACATGCCGGCATCTTGATCGGAACAGCAATTCCAGAATTTTTCATTTATAATCAACCGGTTGTAATATCGTACGTTATTTAAGCAGTCTAACAAAACAGTTATATTTCTCGGGATTCGTGGCGATGTTTGAGAATTGTCCACAATCTTATCCACAAAATTTGTGGATTACGCGATAAACCCTCACATGGACAATCAGTTAAGCAAAAATGGTTAAAAATACTTTAAGGGAATCTGCTAACTTAAAATCTCCGGATCAAGTACTTGAGTTGCAGGTTGGGGTTCAGTATGCTCCCTGCCACTTTGCGGGAGACGTCAAGATTATGAAAGCCAATATCCATCCTGAGTATCAAGAAGTCGAGGTAATTTGCAGTTGTGGAAACCGCTTTACCACGCGTTCGACCTATGGTGCCGAATCCCTGCATATCGACGTATGCTCATTATGTCACCCATTCTTCACAGGCAAGCAGAAGATAGTGGATACCGCCGGACAGGTGGACAAGTTCAGAATGCGCTTTGGCAAAAAAAGCTGATGCACCACAGATTGCCAGCACCGAGCAATTTTGAAAAC
>VXPJ01000142.1 GCA_009839635.1 Pseudomonadota bacterium | reverse complement strand
CTGTTCAAGGACGGCGACAACCTGTTTACGGGGGACATGTACGGCGGCATGTCGCAAACGGCGTTCTACTACATCGGCGGCATCATCAAGCACGCACGTGCGATCAATGCGTTTTCAAATGCAACCACGAACAGCTACAAGCGCCTGGTGCCGGGCTTCGAGGCCCCGGTGATGTTGGCCTACTCGGCCCGCAACCGTTCGGCTTCCATCCGGATCCCCCATGAGGCCAATGCCAAGGCAAGGCGTATCGAGGTCCGCTTCCCGGATTCTGCGGGCAATCCGTACCTGACCTATGCAGCCATGCTGCTGGCCGGACTTGACGGGATCCAGAACCAGATTGACCCGGGTGCCCCGATCGACAAGGACCTGTATGACCTGCCTCCCGAAGAAGAAGCCAACATCCCCACGGTGTGCGCTTCTCTGGATCAGGCCCTTGAGGCCCTGGACGGCGACCGGGAGTTCCTCAAGGCCGGAGGTGCGTTCTCCGATGACCTCATCGATGGCTATATCGAACTGAAGATGGAAGAGGTGACTGCCCTTCGCATGTCCACCCATCCGATCGAATTCGATATGTACTACAGCTGCTAGCCACAGAGGTTCCGGACTTCCCCGAAAAACGCCCCTTCATGGGGCGTTTTTGTTGGGTGGCTAGTAATTGGGAGGCGTGACAGTGCCCTATTCTTGACCATATTCCCGGTTTTCGGGATGCTCTTTGGCGCACAGAAGCGTATGATCCAAGCAGATATGCACTTATCTGGTGCATTTTATCCTGGCTGAGCGGTCCCGGTTCATGAAATCAGCAGTCAGCGGGGTTGGACTGAAAATTGCACGGTAGTTGAAGGACAGCCTGTCCTTTCGTGAATGCATGGGACAGGCGCTGAACATTAGTTGCACTTGCCATGGATATACGGGGAATCATTGAAAACCTGACGCTGGCGATCGTTCTGGTCGATCAGGACCTGCGCATCCGCTATCTCAATCCCGCGGGAGAGGAATGTCTGGGCACCGGAGTGCGGCATGCGCTCGGCCGACCGCTGACCGGTTTTATCCAGGATGCCGGCGGGGATTTTATTGCACACATCCGGCGCTCCATCGCCACCGGGAATCCAGTTACCGAGCATGAAGTCTGCGTGCGGCGCCCGGGTACGGACGAGATCACCATCAATTGCACCATCACACCGCTGGCCATGGGTGACACGGTGGAATGCCTGCTTGAGATCACCTGTATCGATCATCTGATCCGGATCTCCAGGGAAGAACATCTGCTGTCCGAGAATCTGGCTACCCGGAACATGCTGCGTGGTCTGGCCCATGAAATCAAAAACCCGCTGGGCGGGCTGCGCGGTGCAGCACAGCTGCTGGCCAAGGAACTGGGCGAAGAACGTCTGCAGATGTATACGGACGTCATCATCGGTGAAGCCGACCGCCTGCGCAAACTGGTTGACAGCATGTTCGAGCCCAAGGTCACACCCGAGAAACAGGAACTGAATGTTCACAACGTACTAGAACATGTCCGTCGTCTTGCAGTGGCGGAACTCTCGGACGACATTGTCATCAGGACGGATTACGATCCCAGCATCCCGCCGTTGCATGCCGATTACGACCTGCTGGTCCAGGCGGTACTGAACATCGTTGGAAATGCAGTCCGTGCCGTGGAACTGCAAGGGGAGGTCAACCTCAAGACCCGAGTGTTGCGGCAAATCACAATCGGTGAAACCTGTCATCGGCTGGTCGTCCTGATCAGTGTGACGGATAACGGTTGCGGCATTCCTGAAGATCTGAAACCGCAGATTTTTTTCCCGATGATCTCGGGAAGTGCCGAGGGTACCGGCCTCGGCCTGCCGCTTGCACAAAGTCTGGTGCACTTGCATGGGGGCCTGATCGAGTTTGATTCCGATCCCGGCCTGACGGAGTTTCGTATTTTGCTGCCGTTGAACGGCACCGGATATTAAATGCCTAACAATTAGGAAGAGATGCTATGAATGATGCCAATGTCTGGATTGTTGATGACGATCAAGCCATGCGCTGGGTGCTTGAGCGCGCATTTGAGAAGGCCGGCATACCTGTGACGGCATTCGAGTCTGCAGCGGCAGCGTTGCACACGCTGGAGCATCATGTGCCCACCGCAATCCTCACGGATGTGCGCATGCCCGGGATGGACGGTTTTGAATTTCTGGAACGGATCAAGGCGGAGCATCCGATGCTGCCGATTATCATCATGACTGCCCACTCGGATCTGCAGAGCGCGGTCGGTGCCTACGAAAAGGGTGCGTTCGATTATTTGCCCAAGCCCTTTGATGTCGACGAGGCCATCGAGCTTGCCCGCCGCGCTTGCCTTGCGGCGGGCAGTGGGTCTGCACCGACGCACAGTGCGGCGGTGGAACCGCCGGTCAGGATCATCGGCAAATCACCCGCCATGCAGGAAGTATTTCGCGCGATTGGCCGGTTGTCGAACTCCAGCATGACGGTGCTGATCAACGGGGCATCGGGTACGGGAAAAGAACTGGTTGCCCAGGAGCTGCATGAACACAGTCCGCGGTCGATCGGGCCCTTTATCGCCCTGAATATGGCCGCGATCCCGCGCGACCTGCTCGAGGCTGAACTGTTTGGCCATGAAAAGGGTGTGTTCACGGGGGCCTTGGCGATGCGCAAGGGGCGCTTTGAGCAGGCCCACAAGGGGACCTTGTTTCTGGATGAAATCGGGGATATGCCAGCCGATCTGCAAACCCGGCTGCTGCGTATCCTGTCGGACGGGCATTTTTACCGGATCGGAGGTCACGATCCGATCCAGGCCGATGTCCGGATCATTGCCGCGACACATCAGGACCTGGAAGGCCGGGTACGCAAGGGCGAGTTCCGTGAAGACCTGTTCCATCGTCTCAACGTGATTCGTATCAGCATTCCTCCCCTGCATGAGCGCAGCGAGGACATTCCGGTCTTGTTGCAGCATTTCATGCAGAGTTCCGCAACAGAACTGGGCACCGAGCCGAAACAGTTGACGGATGATGTTGTTGAGTATCTGTGTACCCTGCAATGGCCAGGCAATGTCAGACAACTGGAGAACGTGTGCCGCTGGCTGACCGTGATGGCCGCTGGCAATGAGATTCACATGCAGGATTTGCCCGTGGACATGCTCAAGGATGAAATTTCAGATGTGGTGAATTGGCAAAGCCTGTTGCGTGACTGGGCCGACAAGGAATTTTCCAAGGGTGGCGATGCCATCTGGAATCGGGCATTACCGCAGATCGAGACCATCATGATCGAGGCAGCTATGAGAAAGACTGGTGGCCGTCGCCAGAAGGCCGCCAAACTACTGGGTTGGGGAAGGAATACCCTGACCAGGAAGATTCAGGAATTGGGGCTGTTTGATTAGCTTCGCTGGTTTGCGGAACCCAGGCAGTCCGCAAACGAACTTGCCATATCGCGGATCAGGGTAAAGTACGCTTCGGGCCCGCTCTCAATCGTTGCGCCCAGTGGATCGAGGATACCGGTCCGGACCGGCGTGTTCTCGATGACAACATCGACTAGACGCGAGTTGAATTGCGGCTCGGCAAACACGCATACAGCACCAAGCTCCCGCACCTTGTTTCGCAGCTTCTGGATACGCTTTGCGCTGGGTGGCTCCGCATCATCCACCATCACCGAGCCGGTCGCACTCAGACCAAAGCGATTCTCGAAGTACTGGTAGGCATCGTGGAGCACGATAAAGGACTTGTCGCGAAGCGGCTTCATTTCTTGGGTAATATCTGCTGTCAGTATCTGAAGCCGGTGCAGGAGTCTGTCTGCATTGGCCGCATACGTTTTGCCATGTGCAGGGTCGAACTCAGTCAGTACATCAGCAATCATGCGAACCATCGCAGCGGCATTTTCCGGATCCAGCCAGATGTGCATGTCGTAAGCACCGTGTTCACGCGCATGGTGGTCGTGGTCCCCCCTGTGCTCGTCTTCTTCGTGATGTCCTTTGCCCTCGTGATGCTCCCCGTGCCCATGTGCACGGTGGTCGTGGTCCCCCTTGTGCTCATCTTCTTCGTGGCGTTCCTCATCCTCGTGATGCCCGCTGTCAGCGTGGCCGTGCTCTTCGAAGGTTCCACCTTCACGGCGCGGTTTCAGGGTTAACCCTTCCGCATCGGACAACAGGACTACCCGTGCGGAACTGGCAAGGACGTGTACCGGTTTGACTAGTGAAGTCTCAAAGGACTCGTCGATCATAAAGACGAGATCGGCGCCTTCGAGAACCACTGCATCCGATGGGCGCAGGCTAAAGCCGTGCGGTGATACAGAACCTTGTATCATCAGGTGCGGTGTGCCTACGCCAGCCATTACAGCACTTACGAGGGAATGCAGCGGCTTGATGGTGGTGACTACCCGGCCGGTGTCCTCGACCGCCAGCGCTGCAACGCTCATGCTGCCCAAAAGCGTAGTTGTGACTAGGATCTGAAGAAAACGCGGGAACCAGTGCCGCGTGAGGTTTCGGGAGGGAGTGGCATGTGCTGTGGTCATGGTCTTTAAATCTCGTGCTCGATGTTGCGATGTGTTATCCGGTTTACCAAGAGTCGAGCAGGACCACCTGAACTTTTCCGACCCCGGGAACAGGCAGTGCCCGATCAAAAAAGATACAATATATCATATCCTTTTTGTTCAGTGAGCCTACGCAGGAAGACGAAAATTTCTGCTTGGGATCCATCGACCAAGCTGGACACGTATGGTTCTGGGCAGTTTTTAGGTCCGGCATGGTTGCCGAACTGTTGGCAAATTCCTCAGGTAAAGGCTGAGGACTCGGCGTGCATTTCCAGGCTGCCGGTTACCGCATTGATATGGGGAAGGTCGTTGTCATCGAGATACTTGGTAATGCCACGGTTGATTTTCTGGCAGCACAGCGGATCGTAAAAAAGGCCCGTGCCCAGCCCTACTGCCGTAGCCCCCGCCATCAGGAATTCGATGGCATCTTCAGTATCGACGATGCCGCCCTGTCCTATGATGGGAATCTCGTGCGGTTTGCACACCTGATACACCTCATGTACTTTCAGCAGCGCAATCGGTTTGATAGCCGGACCGGACAAACCTCCCTGGTTGTTGTGAAGTACAGGCCGCCTCGTCTCGATATCGATGGCCATGCCCATCACGGTATTGATTACGGCAAAGGCGTCGCTGCCGGCCTCGATGCAGCATTTGGCATTGCGCTGGATATCAGTCTGATTTGGTGACAATTTGGTAATCAGCGGCTTTGCGGTGACTGCCCGGCAGGCCTCTACGACGCGCGCAGACATTTCTGGATCATTTCCAAAGGCGACACCGCCTTCCTTGACGTTAGGGCATGAGATATTGATTTCGACGGCATCGATCGGGGAGTCGTCAAATCTACGCGTTACCTCCCGGTACTCCTCCACCGTGGATCCGGATACATTGGCGATGAAACGGGTTTGCGAGAAATCGAGGCTGGGCAGGATCTCTTGCACGATGACATCCACGCCGGGGTTTTGCAGGCCAATGGCATTCAGCATCCCATCAGTGGTTTCAGCCAAGCGGTGCGGTGCATTGCCAAGACGCGGCTCAAGGGTCGTGCCGTTAAGGCCG
>VXPJ01000002.1 GCA_009839635.1 Pseudomonadota bacterium | reverse complement strand
CCGGCAGCCTGGGTGAAAGTTTCAATCTCACCACTTCTATGCTTAACTGTTAACGGTGCCAAGAGGAATAATCATGCGAATAAATATAACTGGCCATCATCTCAAAGTGACCGACGCCCTGAGGAATCACGTAGAAAAGAAATTCAAGCGGCTAACCAGACACTTTGAGCAGGTGATCAATGTTCACGTCGTCCTGACTGTTGAAAAGCTCACCCACAAGGCGGAAGCCTCCCTGCAGGTAAGTGGCAGCAAGATTTTTGCAAATTCATACAATGAAGGCATGTATGCAGCTGTGGACTCCCTGGTAGATAAACTGGATCGGCAGATCGTCAAGCACAAGGAAAAGCTAAAAGACCATCACCAAAGCGAAGTGAGGCATCGTACAAACTACTGACATCCGGGATCTTGAGTTATGCTCCTCAAAGACTACATCTCTGAGAAAGGAGTGATATTTGCCACATCTGTCAGCAGTAAAAAAAGGGCGCTGGAACTTCTCAGTGAATCTCTTGCACAGCAGCATTCGGATTTGACCAAAAACAAGGTGCTGGATGCCTTGCTGGCACGTGAGAAACTCGGCAGCACAGGACTAGGTAAAGGAATTGCAATCCCGCATTGCCGGCTGGCAGAAATCGAAAATATCTACGCAGCCATGCTCAAGCTGGATGAGGGGGTTGAATTTGAATCTGCTGACGGCCTGGCTGTTAATTTTTTGTTTTGCATGGTGGTACCTGAAAATGCCAAGGATGAACAACTCCAGCTGTTGTCTGGTCTAGCCAAGCTTCTGGGAAATGACCAAGTCCGGCAATCGATAGAAAAATGCAGTCATGCAGAATGTCTTTACAACTTGCTTTGCCAAGGCCCGGAACGCCTCGTGTCCTGATCCTATAGACGAAAATTCCCTGCAAACCGAGCTCCTGTCTCACCTCAATGTCCTAAGATCTGAGGGAAATTTGGGAAACCGGCCAAGACACATGATCTCCCTGTTTTTTGTCTCGCTCTTGGCGGTGACGAATTGACTGCACAATGACTGAATTTTCTGGCAATGAGGTTTGCTGAAATGCCCATATTGCATGGCGTGTTCATGGAAATTGCAGGGACTGGTGTGTTGCTCGCGGGACAAAGTGGTCTGGGCAAAAGTGAACTTGCTCTGGATCTCATCAGCAGGGGGCACCGACTGATTGCCGATGATGCCCCGGAATTTACTCGAATTGCACGGAATACGATTCTTGGAACCTGCCCGGATGCACTACAAAACTTTCTTGAAGTACGTGGATTGGGGATATTAAATATACGCGAGATGTACGGGGATGAAGCAGTTCAATCAAGTCAACACCTAGAATTGATCATCAAGTTGCGGGCGGGCGACCAGACATCTTCAAACGCCGAGTACCGGATGGAGTCTCCTGAAAGCAATACCTGTGTGCGAGGCGTGGATATCCCCACGATCGTCCTTCCTGTGGCCCCGAACAGAAATCTTGCCGTCCTGGTTGAGGCTGCCACACGTTCACGGTCGCTCAGCAAGCGTGGCTATGTTGCCAGCAAGGACTTCAGCGATCGCCAGAAAAAACTGATGCAGTAAGCACTGATGAAACTAGTCGTTGTGAGTGGCCTGTCAGGTTCGGGGAAAACGGTCGCAATCAATACCCTTGAGGATAATGATTTTTACTGCATCGATAACATGCCCCTGAACATGCTGCCTGTCTGCATTGAGCAGTTCACTGCAACCTCTCCGGTTCCTTATGAAAAAATTGCCATCGGTGTAGATGCACGTAACGTCAGCCAAGACATTCATGCGTTTCCAAATATCATCAAGGAATTCAGGCAGCAAGACATTGACCTGGAGCTTGTCTATCTGGAGGCCAGTGACCAGACACTGATACAGCGATACAATGAAACCGGCCGCAAGCATCCGTTTACTCAAAAAGGATTGTCGCTGATTGATGCCATTCAAACGGAAAAACAGATCCTTTCAGAAGTTGTCCTGCTTGCAGATGTCTGCATTGACACCACCTCGACCAATGTGCGGCAGTTGCGTTCTGTCATTACAGACCGGGTGTGCAGAAACCGGTCAGCGACACTGACCCTGCTATTACAGTCGTTTGGCTTTAAGTACAGTGTCCCGAATGATTCAAATTACGTTTTCGATGTGCGCTTTTTGCCCAATCCGTACTGGGAGCAGCACCTGCGCAGCCTCAGCGGAAAGCACCCGGAAGTCATTGACTATCTTCAGTCCCATGAAGAAGTACGGCAAATGATTGCTTCGATTGGTGATTTCATCGAGTACTGGGCGCCGCATTTTTCCAGGGAAAGCCGCAATTATCTGAGTGTTTCCATCGGCTGCACCGGTGGCCAACACCGCTCGGTACACATCACAGAGTTTCTGGCAGACCGCTTTAGAACGTCTGCAGACATGCATGTGCTGGTCCGGCACAGGGACCTGAAATACTGATATGGCGGTCTCAATACTTACTGTCACACATGGCAACCTGGGGCATGAGTTGCTCGGTACGGCCGAATCCATGCTCGATGCACCACTGCCTCTGGTTTGCAGAGCACTTGCCGTGACAGAGACCAGCAATACGGATGAACTGCTTTCGGCAGCACGAAAACTCTGTACCGAGATTGACCAGGGAGACGGGGTACTGATTCTGACTGACATATTCGGCTCAACCCCAAGCAACATCTGCAACCAGCTGGATGCATTGGGGGAGGTACGTGTGCTGGCCGGACTCAGTCTGCCTATGCTGATTCGTACTATGAACTATCCAAATTTGGATTTGGACAAGCTTGCAGAAAAAGCCCTGAGCGGTGCACATGACGGTATTGTCGACTGCAGTCCCAAGAGATAAAGCACGTGCTCAGCAAGGAACTGACCATACTCAACAAGCTAGGTTTGCATGCACGCGCCGCAGCAAAGCTGGTGGCATTGGCATCGACTTTCGAAAGCGAAATACTGGTCGAGAAGGACTCCAGGGAAGTCAACGGGAAAAGTATCATGGGGGTCATGATGCTGGCGGCAAGTCAGCATTCAAAAGTAACGGTTACCGCCTCAGGGACTGATGAGGAGGAAGCCATGGCCTCCATCGAAAATCTGGTCAACAATTTTTTTGATGAAGATGGATAAGGTATCCAAGAACACTGTTTCACTATGGCATTAATCGTCTCCGGAATCGATGTATCAAAGGGCATTGCCATAGGGGGCGTGCATCTGCTCAATCGCGGTACACCCGAGGTGTTCGAGCACCGACTCAAGAAAGATGACATCAAATCGGAAGTCGAACGTTTCCGGCATGCCGTTGATGAAGCCAGCAACCATCTGCGCAGCATCCGTGACACCATTCCTGAAGACACGCCGACAGATGTTGCTGCATTCATTGACTCACACATCCTCATGCTCAAGGATTCCATGCTTCGCAAAGTGCCAGCCGGGATCATCCGCAAACAACGCTGTAATGCCGAATGGGCGCTGAAAATACAGCATGACAAGCTGATTTCGGCCTTTGAACAGATGGAGGATGACTATCTTCGCACCCGTATCAACGATGTCGAGCACGTGATCAATCTGATCCAGCAAATTCTGAAAGACCAGCAGTACACGGTGCAGGTCGATGCACAGCCCCTGAAAGGCCGCATCATTGTGGCTGATGACCTCACGCCAGCAGATACCGTCTTGATGCAAACCCAGAGCATTGCAGGCTTTATCACTGAACTCGGCGGACCCCTTTCCCACACCGCGATTCTGGCCCGCAGCCTGGGAATCCCGGCCGTGGTTGGTGTACAGGGTGCACGCTCACTGCTGCGACAGAAAGAACAGATCATCATCGACGGCAGCAGTGGCATGGTGCTGGCCGGTGCGGACAAGAAAACCATCAGGAGCTATCAACTGAGACAACGCAAGGAAAAGGAAGCGCGACGCAAGTTGCGGGCCTTGCGCGATGTCTCGGCCAAGACGCGCGATGGCCTGCGAATCAGCCTGCAGGCCAACATCGAGCTTGCCGAAGACATGATTGCACTCAGGCAGTCCGGAGCAGACGGTGTGGGGCTGTACCGCACGGAATTTCTCTATATCGACCGCGAAGAACCGGCAGATGAAGCCGAACAGCTGAATGCCTACCGGAAAATCATTCGTGCACTGAAAGGCAAGCCCCTGACGATCCGAACCCTGGACCTGGGCGCCGAGAAGGAATTTGATCCCAATTTCCAGGGACCCCTCACACAGAACCCTGCATTGGGTTTACGTGCGATTCGCAGATCCCTGAAGGACATCAACCTGTTCAAGCAGCAGTTGCGTGCAATTTTACGGGCGTCTTCCAGCGGGCCTGTCCGTATTCTGTTGCCCATGATCACCAGTCATGCCGAACTGGTTCAAGCATTATCCATTCTTGAGCAGGCCAAACAGGAGCTGGAGAACGAGCAGTACGCCTATGACCAGGACACTCCTGTCGGTGCCATGATCGAAGTCCCTGCAGCAGCCCTGTCTGCCCATATTTTCGCAAAACAGCTCGACTTCCTGTCCATCGGTACCAATGACTTGATTCAATACACGCTTGCCATTGACCGGATCGATGACCAGGTAAACTACCTGTACGACCCACTGCACCCCTCCGTACTGAAACTGGTTGACCTGACTCTGCGCGCTGGCCGTCATGCCAAAATTCCGGTTGCGATGTGCGGGGAAATGGCGGGAGATCCGCGCTATACCCGACTTCTGCTTGGTCTCGGACTGCAGGAATTCAGCACACACCCCTCCAACCTTCTGGAGATCAAACAGATTGTCAACCGAAGCCGTATCTCAGAACTGGAAAAACCTGCAAGGAAAATCCTGAACACCACCGTGCCCACCAGAATCACTTCCCTGGTTGATACACTGAACGGCTAGCTCCGCCAAACCCGGGAGTACCGGCTTTGGCAGGAGGTTGCCAAAGCAGTTACACTTGCCACCCATCTCCGCAACCATAGACCGTTCAACCAATGCCTGACACTGCTCTACAGACGCAAAACCAGACCCTGAAGGTTATCAGTGAGGCCTTCAAGACGGGAACCATGCAGCGTGCCAGACGCATGCTGAATGGGCTGCATCCGGCTGAAATTGCCAACCTGCTGGAAGCACTTCCCCACTCACAACGCATCATTGTCTGGAACATGCTCGACTCCGATGATGGGGAAATCCTGCTGAACGTTGGCGAAGAAGTTCGCAGCGGCCTGATCAGGCTTATGGACAGCGAAGCCCTGGTGGCGGCAACCGAGGGTCTGGAAATAGATGATCTTGCAGACCTGCTCGTTGACCTGCCCCATACGGTTACACAGCAAGCGTTGGCCAGCATGGACCATCAGGACCGCCAGCGCCTGGAAGCCGTGTTGTCCTATGATGAAAATACTGCCGGCGGCCTGATGAATACCGACGTGGTCACCGTGCGCCATGACGTCACGCTTGATGTTGTACTGCGCTACCTGCGAAGCCGGGGTGCGCTCCCTGATGGAACAGACTCGCTATTCGTTGTCGATCGCTACGAACGCTATATTGGCGCACTTCCACTCTCAAAAGTCCTGACAAGCAAGCCTACAAATCTGGTACGGGATGTGCTTGAGGACGATGTACGCGCATTCGATGCCAACACGGAGGCCTCTCTGGTTGCAAAGTCATTCGAGGACCTCGACCTGGTTTCTGCTGCCGTTGTCGATGAAGACAACAAGCTGATTGGCCGCATTACTGTGGATGACGTCGTGGATGTCATCCGGGAGGAGGCTGAACATTCCGTGTTCAGCATGGCGGGTTTGTCGGAAGAAGAGGATTTGTTCGCACCCGTTGTTGCATCTACACAACGACGCACCGTCTGGCTGGGTGTCAATTTGCTGACCGCTTTCCTGGCGGCTTGGGTCATCAGCCTGTTTCAGGTGACCCTGGAAAAAATCATCATACTGGCAATACTGATCCCTGTGGTCGCAAGCATGGGGGGCATAGCCGGCTTCCAGACACTGACCCTGGTGATCCGGGGCCTGGCACTGGGCCAGATCGGGCGCAGCAATTCCAAGCTGTTGCTGTTCAAGGAACTCGCCGTCGGGTTTTTGAACGGGATGACATGGGCCATCATTGTCGCGCTGGTCGTCGTCCTGTGGTTCAAGGACCTCAAGATGGGTGGGGTTATCGCGGCCGCAACCATGGCAAACCTGCTGTGTGCAGCACTTGCGGGCGTGTCGATCCCGGTAATTTTACGCAACCTGAACATCGATCCTGCACTGGCAGGCGGTGTCATCCTGACCACGATTACAGACGTAATCGGAATTTTTGCCTTTCTTGGGCTGGCTACCTGGATGCTTCTTTAATATCCGGCCCCCGGACAGGTTGCCTGCCCACTGCCGTATCGCTTTCCGGCCAATGCAAAGAAAGCCCGGCTAGGTCTTTGGCAAGGTCACGCCACGCTGTCCCTGGTATTTCCCGCCCCGGTCCCTGTAAGAGGTCTCACAGGTTTCATCAGACTCGAAGAAGAGCATCTGTGCGATGCCCTCGTTGGCATAGATTTTTGCCGGCAGCGGCGTGGAATTGGAAATTTCTATGGTGACATGCCCTTCCCACTCGGGCTCCAGCGGGGTGACGTTGATGATGATGCCGCAACGCGCGTAGGTGGACTTCCCCAGGCACACCGTCAGAACGGAGCGCGGGATCCGAAAATACTCAACCGTTCTTGCCAGCACGAAGGAGTTTGGAGGGATCACGCACTCGTTCGCCTTGAGATCAATGAAACTGTCCATGTTGAACTGCTTCGGGTCCACCATTGCGGAGTTGATGTTGGTAAAGATTTTGAATTCATCCGCGCAGCGCACGTCATATCCGTAGCTGGATGTCCCATAAGAAACCAGGCGCCCGTTGTTGCCGGAACGGACCTGACCGGCTTCAAACGGCTCAATCATGCCGTGCTGCTTCGCCATCTGGCGGATCCAGCGGTCTGATTTAATGGCCATGGATACTCAACTTCAAAATGCCCCTGCCCGGGACCTGTTCGTACAGTGCAGCTTCGATTCACTGTTACCCGGTGTGACCGCAAAAAACTGTGCGGCCCACCGGGACAGGATCATGAAAGAACCGTCAGGTATTCTGGATGACAATTTTCGGAAACCGTGCCTTGTAATCTTTACCTTGCACAGCAAGTTTGGCAGCAGCCTTGCGTGCAATCTCACGATAGATTTCAGCGATGCGACTGTCCGGCATCATTGCTACTGAAGGGTTGCCGCCGTCCGCCTGTTCACGAATCTTGATGTCCAAAGGCAAGGCACCCAGTATGTCGACACCAGATTCTTCAGCCATGCGCTGGCCCCCTCCCTGACCGAATATTGCCTCTTCATGGCCACACTTACTGCATATGTGAATGCTCATATTTTCCACGACCCCCAGCACCGGCACTTCCACTTTCTCAAACATCTTCAGTCCCTTGCGCGCATCAAGCAGGGCAATGTCCTGAGGCGTGGTAACAATAATTGCTCCACTTACAGGTATCTTCTGAGCCAGTGTCAACTGCACATCTCCCGTGCCAGGAGGCAAGTCGACCACCAGGTAGTCAAGTCCTCGCCAGCAAGTATCGTTCAGCAACTGCTCAAGTGCCTGGGTAACCATCGGGCCCCGCCAGATCATGGGGGTTTCCTCATCGATCAAAAACCCGATTGACATGGCTTGCAGTCCATGAGCTACCATGGGCTCCAGGCTTTTGCCATCGCTCGACTCGGGCTGTCCGCTCACACCAAGCATACGGGGCTGACTGGGGCCATAAATGTCTGCATCCAGCATTCCAACCGTCGCGCCCTCCATGGACAGTGCCAAGGCAAGATTCACCGCGGTCGTGGATTTGCCCACACCCCCCTTACCGGATGCCACGGCAATGATGTTTTTGATATTTTCGAGAGGTTTGAGGCTTTTTTGTACAGTATGTGCCTCAATCTGCCAGCTTACGTCTGCCTGCACGTGCTCCGCACCGGCTTCCCCAATTTTAGCCTCGATCTGCTCGGCAAGAGCGTTCGAGACCCCTTTCGCGGGGTAGCCCAGCTTGACCGTGATGTTTACCTTGCCGCCTTCCGTCTCTATTTTTTTTACGGTATTGCCGGCAACCAGATTTTTTCCAAGATAAGGGTCCTGAATCTGTTTCAGTGCTGTCTCCACCTGCTCTTCTGTAAGCTGAACCATTCTTAACTCTCCTGAAAAATTTGGGTCTAGCACGAGGGGAGCCTACTATACCATGTCCACTAGGGCAGCAAAGACTCCCAGTTCCCCGGACTCACGCTGCAAGACGATGATAATTTTTTCAAATCCTCAATAGGGTAAAATTGCAAAAACGGATCGCCCCAACATGCCTGAAACAAAACGAAATATCCTCGTCACCAGCGCGCTGCCTTATGCCAACGGACCCATACATATCGGACATCTGGTCGAGTACATTCAAACCGACATCTGGACGCGATTTCAGAAGATGTGTGGGCACGACTGTCTGTATATATGTGCAGATGATGCGCATGGCACACCGATCATGCTCAAGGCCCAGCAGGAAGGAATAACCCCTGAACAACTGATATCACGGGTCAGTGCCGAGCATCAGAAAGATTTTTCAGACTTTCACATTCAGTTCGATAACTACCACTCTACTCATTCCGAAGAAAACAGGTTCCATTCCACGCGCATCTATGAGCGGCTGAAAGAAAGCGGACATATCATCACAAAAACGGTTGTAGACCTGTACGACCCGCAGGATCAGGTGTTTCTGCCTGACCGTTTTGTCAAGGGCGAATGTCCGAGATGCGGTGCCAAGGACCAGTACGGAGACAACTGCGAGGTCTGTGGGAGCACGTATACGCCTGCGGACCTGATCAACCCGTATTCATCCGTAAGCGGTGCCACACCGGTCAAAAAGGAAAACCTGCACTACTTCTTCAAGCTGAACGACTTCAAGGAAGTGCTGCACGACTGGATCGAGAACAACCCATTGCAACCGGGAATCACCAACAAGCTCAAAGAGTGGTTCCAGGACGATCTCAGGGACTGGGACATCTCGCGTGATGCGCCATATTTCGGTTTCGAGATACCCGATGCGCCTGGCAAGTATTTCTACGTGTGGCTGGATGCGCCGGTAGGATACATGGCCAGCCTGCAACAGTACTGCGACCGCACCGGCCGGGACTTCGATGCCTACTGGAATGCCGACAGCCAATACGAGGTGTACCATTTTATCGGCAAGGATATCGCGTACTTCCATATGCTGTTCTGGCCTGCAATGCTGCATGGCGCAGACTACCGAATTCCCACCGCCGTGTACTGTCATGGATTCCTGACAGTCGACGGCCAAAAAATGTCAAAGTCTCGAGGCACCTTTGTCAAGGCACGCACCTATCTTGATCATCTGAACCCTGAGTATTTGCGTTACTACTTTGCGGCAAAGCTGGGACCTGATGTCAGTGACATTGACCTCAGCCTGGATGATTTCCAGCAACGTGTGAACAGCGACGTCGTGGGAAAATTGGTGAATATAGCCAGCCGCTGTTCCGGGTTTATCCACAAATATTTTGAAGGAAAACTGACTTCGGCCTTTATCGAGGGCGGGTACGAGGTGTTTGACTATGCAGCACAAAGAAACGAACACATAAAAGAGCTCTACGAATCTCGAAACTACTCACAAGCCATGCGCTCGATCATGAAACATGCCGATGAAGCCAACCAGATCATCGATGCCCACAAGCCCTGGGAACTCGCAAAAGACGAGACCAAGCGAGACCAAGCACACCAGGTCTGCAGCTTTGGCTTGAACATGTACCGGTTGCTGATCGGCTACTTGAAGCCCGTGACGCCCAGCCTTGCACAAAAGTCAGAAACCTTTCTGAATACGGAAACCTGCTGGAGCGATCTGGCCTCAGGAAAACCGTTGCCCGAAGGGCATAAGATAAACACATTCAAACCGCTGATCACCCGAATCGAAAAAATGTCGGTGGAGAACATGATAGAAGATTCAAAACGAGATGAGGCGCCTGCACCTGCTGACCCGATCAACGACGAAATCACCTTCGACGACTTCGCAAAACTGGATTTCAGGGTTGCAAAAATTGTCCAGGCGGAACAGGTAGAAGGAGCAGATAAACTGCTCAAACTGACGCTGGACCTGGGAGAGCCCACAGGGAATGTGCAGCGCACCGTGTTTGCAGGAATAAAGTCTGCCTACGCCCCGCAGGACATTGAAGGCCGCCTGACCGTGCTGGTTGCGAACCTGGCTCCTCGGAAAATGCGTTTTGGCACTTCAGAAGGCATGGTACTTGCGGCCGGCCCCGGTGGAAAAGACATATTCCTACTGCAACCTGACAGCGGGGCTACTCCTGGCATGCGCGTAAAATAGATTTCCTGTGCAAAACCCAGATCTCATCATCCCAACGGGAAAGTATCTTGCAAGAATCGATGAACAGCAGTGTATCGGCTGTACATTGTGCATCAAGGCCTGCCCCTTTGATGCGATCGTCGGGGCATCCCGGCATATGCACACAGTCATAACCCGGTACTGCACAGGCTGCAGGTTGTGCATCCCTCCATGTCCGGTCGACTGCATAACGCTGGAAGCGAATACCCGTTTTGACCGGATACATAAAACCGTTCCTTCATGCGAGCAGCGAAAACTGAAAAAAGAATTTGCAGCGTTTTCGCGTGACAACCGCAAGCGGCGCACACAAAGACTTGAATCTGTGCGCCAAGAAAGACAAACGCTGTTCGAACGCAGAAAAAAGGAACTATCGCTCAACAAGTAACCTCTTATCCATACACATGAATCAGGAAAAATACGAAAAGATCTTTCGCCGCTTGAAAAAGGCCAATCCGAGTCCAAGAACAGAACTCGTACACAAGTCCAATTTTGAACTCCTGATTTCCGTCATACTTTCTGCCCAAGCTACAGATGTAAGCGTAAACAAGGCAACCAGGGATCTTTACAAAGTCGCCAATACGCCAAGAAAGATGCTCAAGCTTGGAGAAAAAAAGTTGAAGACCTATATCAAGTCAATCGGTCTATACAACAGCAAGGCTGAAAATATCATCAAGACCTGTCGCATTTTGCTCGAAAAACACGGGGGGAGAATACCGCGCAACCGGGAAGCACTACAGTCATTGCCGGGTGTCGGCAGAAAAACTGCAAACGTAGTACTTAACAATGCCTTCAACCAGCCTACTATTGCGGTGGATACACACATATTCCGGGTATCCAACCGGACCGGTCTCGCGCCTGGAAAAAATGTGCTTGCCGTAGAACTTGGACTGGAAAAGCGGGTACCTGAAAAATACAAGTTGCATGCCCATCACTGGCTGATTCTGCTTGGTCGTTATACCTGTCTGGCACGCAAGCCCAAATGCCATGAATGTCCGATTTTTGATCTTTGCGAATACAGTGAAAAAGGTGTGATCCGCTAGGAAATATCGCTTCACAGGAGACTCCAATGTCAGTACTTGTCACTACCGCAAATTCATTGCAAGACGTCCTGGACAGGCTTCGGGCCATCGACTTTCTGGGACCACTTGCGCTGCGCCTGTATCTGGCGCCTGTATTTATTGCTGTCGGCCTGCACAAATTCATACACCTAGAAGACATTGCAAGTTGGTTCGGAAATCCCGATTGGGGACTTGGCCTGCCCGCCCCCATGCTCATGGCAATTCTTGCTGCATCCGCAGAGTTGTTCGGCGGTATCGCCTTGCTGTTTGGAGTTGCAGTACGCTGGTTTACCATCCCCTTGATGATCACTATGCTTGTAGCAATTTTTGCAGTGCACTGGAACCAGGGCTGGTTTGCGATAGCACCGGGCGACCCTGCCACCAGCACGGCCAAACCACTTGCAGCCATCGGGATTCCATCTGCCCAGCACAGCCTGGAAAACAGTGAGGAAGTGGGCAAACGCCTGCAGGCCGCCAAATCCCTGCTGAAAAAACACGGGAATTACAAATGGCTGACAGAAAAAGGAGGTTTTGTAATTTTGAATAATGGTATCGAATTTGCCGCGACCTACTTTGTGATGTTGCTGGCACTGTTTTTCACGGGGGCAGGGAGATACCTGTCCATTGATTACTGGATTGCCAGACATTTCAGGAAATGAACCGGACAATTTGCCAGTCTTGCGGCTTTTCTCGCAGCCCCTAGGAACCATGCCACATGGGTACAATCCATCAAAATATCAATGCGGTACACGGCTCGGGTCTCGGTTTCCGGCGCGACCTTCTTGGTGAGCTTGAAGCGAGCTTCCCGGCCTGTATCGACTTCATGGAAGTCGCGCCCGAGAACTGGATAGGAGTCGGAGGAAAATTAAGCAAACGCTTTCGCGCCTTCACAGAAAAAATCCCGTTTGTCTCACACGGACTATCGCTCTCAATCGGCAGCCCTGCCCCCCTGGATGAGTCTTTGGTGCAGGATGTCAAGAAATTCATACATGTGCATGACATCCGCTGTTACAGCGAGCACCTGAGCTACTGTTCCGATGACGGGCACCTGTATGACCTGATGCCCATCCCCTTTACTGAAGAGGCGGTGCATTATGTTGCCGGCAGAATCAGGCGGGTCCAGGATATCCTGGAACAGAAGATCGCTATGGAAAATGTCTCCTATTATGCAGCGCCAGGCAAAGAGATAGACGAAATCGATTTCGTCAACGCCGTGCTCGAGGAAGCAGATTGCAACCTGCTTCTGGATGTAAACAACATCTATGTCAACTCTGTTAACCACCAGTATGACCCGATGGAATTCCTGCAGGCATTGCCCGGCGAACGCATTGCATATTGCCACATCGCCGGCCACTACGTGGAAGAGGAAGATTTGCTTGTGGACACCCATGGCGCAGGTGTGATCGATCCTGTCTGGGACTTGCTGGACAAGACCTATGAGTTGTTCGGCTCCATACCGACTTTGCTGGAACGGGATTTCAATATCCCTCCTCTGGAGGATCTGGTGCAGGAAGTACGCACAATTCGCAACCTGCAGGACAAGCGGGACACGGCGTCCCATGTACAGCTCAGCTGATCCATGCCAGTCGAACCTTCAAAAATACCTGCATTCAAAAAAGTCCAGTACGAGTTTACTGCGCACCTGAGGGACCCCAGCAGGAATAGTGCACCGGAAGGCATCGAAGACCGGCGGATGAAAATCTATCGCGGCCTTCTCTATCGAAATGTGCAGAATTTCATCAAAAGTGCGTTCCCCGTGCTGCGCAGGCTCTACAGCGATAAGGACTGGCATAGGATGGTTCGGGATTTTTTTGCCAACCATCGATCCGCATCACCCTATTTCAAGGACATTTCCCGCGAATTCCTTGATTACCTGGAAAACGAGAGAATGCCCCGGCCTGAAGATCCAGTATTCATCAATGAGCTTGCTCACTACGAATGGATAGAAATCTGTCTCGCTAATTCAGATCTTGAACCAGACATGACAAATGTAGATCCCACGGGCGATTTGATACATAACGTGCCCGTCCTTTCGCCTCTGGCAGAATTCTTCGGGTACCACTTTCCGGTGCATAAGATAGGTCCTGATTTTCAGCCGAAACAGACCAGTGCACAGCCTGTGTTTCTGATGATCTACAGGGATAGGCAGGGCAAGGTCGGCTTCATGGAACTGAACTCCATCACGGCAAAGCTGATCGAACAGATGAAAAACAACCAGCTGGAAACAGGCAAACAGCTTCTTGGAAAAATCGCCAAAGAGTTGCAGCATCCAAACCCGGAGGTCGTGATCAGGAGCGGTGGAAAGACCTTGAAGCAGTTGCGCGCCAAGGATATTTTGCTCGGCACCAGGACACAGAACTAAGCCGGACCCATCAAGCAGGCTTGTCTGGCCAAGGTGTTTCCGGGTGGTCTGAACTGGCGGATAGGATCCTGCACGAAATAAACAGAAAATCGGACAGCCTGTTTAAGTAGATTTGGATCTCCGGGTTGACGGTTTGATGCTTGCTCAACACCACCACGCTTCTTTCTGCCCGTCTGCAAACAGCGCGGGCCAGGTGGCAAACTGAAGCCGCACGCACGCCATTGGGGAGTATGAAGCTTCTCAGTGCTGGCAGGTTCTCTGTAAAGGTATCCATCCGTTCTTCCAAGTAGGTAACCATTCCTGGACGAACCCTCCGCAAGCGTGGATTGCCTAATTCCGCACCCAGATCAAACAGGCGATGCTGGATTTCTGTAAGACTGTTTTTTACATCCGTTGGCAAATCATGGGCCAGGATCATGCCGATAACAGAATTCAGTTCATCGACATCGCCCAGTGCTTGGATTTCAGGACAATCCTTGCGCACACGCCTGCCACCTGGCAACCCAGTTTCGCCCCGATCACCAGTTCGGGTATAAATTTTGGTTGTTCTGCCGGTCACGCACAGTCCGCCAACAGACGCACTACATGGGTTTAATTTGCAGCTCTGCAAATACGGACTGGCCGGGCTGGTTGTATCCCGAGGCCAGCTCAAATTCCTTGTCCAGCAAATTCTCTGCCTTTAATGCCAGCGTCACGTAGGGGAAGTGATACCCCGCAGACACATCGACCAGGCCGTAGCCGGATAAAGCCACGTCACCGAAATCCCTTCTTTGCGACGTGACCAGACTGTTAATCTGCACAAAAAACTGCTCCCGGCTGTACGCCAAAGATCCAGTCAATGTACGCTTTGCCCGCCTCAACAAGCGCGAATTCTCGGTCTCGTTGCGGGGGTTCTGGATTATGCCTTCCAAGCGGATATCCCAGGGTCCAGACTGATGACTTAAGGCTGCCTCGATCCCCTTAATACGTGCCCTTTCAATATTTCTGTTCTGACTGATCGTGACATCCCAGTCGATCAAATCCTCTATCCTGTTATCGAAAATGCGCAGTGACAACGCAGTCAGGGGGTTCAGATCATAACTGATTCCTGCTTCGATGGAACGGGAGGTTTCTTCTCTCAGATCCGGATTTCCGCCAAACCCAAACCTTGAACTGCTGTTGGGCGCACGAAACCCTGTACCGACACTTGCGGACAGTCTTGTCTGAGTTGCCAGACTATAGCCATATTCCAGATTCCAGGTGACTGCACTCCCGAAGTCTTCATGATCCGTATAGCGGGTGGCCGTGAACAGGCTGTGCCTATTGCGTGCGAACCGATCATGCAGATACACCGAATAGATATCCGTGTTTTCCCGGTAAGAGGTGCCGAATGACAGCGAATCAGTGTCCTCATCTGCGAGTGAGGCCCCAAGAACGAGCACATGGTCATTCAGCGTGAAATCATTTTTCCAGTCGTAGACCACCCGGTCTGTGAAGGCAAAATCCTTGTTTCCCGAAGATAAAGAATTTTCCTGATTCTGGCGAATCTCATCCTTCGTTCGCGACATGGACAGGGTGGAGTGCCAGTTGTCGGACACGGGTACCGTCAGCGCCGCCCTCAGAATATTGTTCTTTCGATCCTGGTCATTATCACTGCCAAAACTGTCGTACTCCGTATTGCCCTTCGCCTGCCAAAAACCAAGTGCAACCTCACCTGCGCCCACCTTTGTTTGGATATTGAAGTCAAACGTTTCATTATCGTGTCCGTGATCCGTGCCGGATGTATTTCTTGCTGGAAACCCCTGCGTGTCCAGTCGGCTGAAAGACAGGTTGCCCGAGGCTTGGTCGTTTCCATAGCGCAGCCTCACGCCTTGCTCGTCCATGCCGTACCGTCCCTGCATCACATGAAAGCTTGTAGAGTTCTCATCGTCCTGCCCAAAGTTAGAGGTAATGATGTTGATAACGCCGCCTACAGCATCCGATCCGTACACCGTCGAACGGGGCCCCTTGACGATTTCAATTCGGTCAATCACCGACGTGTTGATCATCTCCAGTGCACCGATACCAACCGTAGCGGAATTCATTTTCACACCGTTAATGAGCACCGTAGCATGATCACTTTCCGTGCCCCGGATAAACACGGATGTCTGTTGCCCGGTACCGCCCGTGCGGCTAATTTCCAGACCCGCATGCCAGCGCAACAGGCCGGCGATGTCCACAGAGGGGCTGCGCTCGATCATTTCACGGGTAATGACCACTACGGAAGGTACGACCTCCCCGAGTGACTGAGCATATCGGGCGGGGGTAACAACGACTTCATCGAGCGCATGAGCACATGTCCCTATGCTGATCAAGCATGCGCCCGCAAGGTTCCTAAAGTTCATGATGTGTATCCAGGCTGTCACCCGGCCTTGGGGTCAAATAATCTTTATGGGTTCCCAAGGTTGGCGAATTAGAGTAGATGCGCAGGATACATTATCTAGCTTTTACCGTACACAGGAACGGCTGCACCCGTCACCCCGTTGGCCTGCTTTGAACAAAGATGCAGAATTTCATTAGCCAGTTCAGCAGGTGGTACCCAGTTGCTGAAATTGCTGCCCGGCATGTCCGCGCGGTTCTGCAGGGTATCAATGGTTCCCGGCAAAATGCAATTCACATTGATGTTGTTGTGCTTGTGCTCTGCCGCCAGACTTTGGGTGAGGGTGATCACAGCTGCCTTACTGATACAGTAAGGTGCCATTCTCGCCTTTCCTTCTACTGCTGCACGTGCAGCCACATTCACGACCCTGCCCTTTTTCCTTTTCAGCATGTGCGGGATAATCGCGCGGCACATGAGAAATACACTTTTCGCATTCATGTCCAGCATGAAATCCCAGTCCTGCACCGGCGTCTCGTGCACAAGGGGCCCCATCCTGAATCCTCCGGCAACATTGGCAAGGATATCGATGCGTCGAAAACGCTGTATGACTTGGTCCACCGAATGATTCACCTGGTTCACATCGGTCAGGTCGGCCTCAAACAAGCCAACATTCTCCGCACGCCGCCAAGAAGCCTGTTGTGAGCGATTAAAACCGATGTCAACCAGCGCCAGTTTCGCACCTGCACGATGGAAAAGCTTCGCTACGGTGCTACCGAGGTTGCCAGCGGCCCCGGTAACCACTGCTACCTGACTATCAAAGTCATACACGTTCATTCTCTGTACTTATTGTGGTGATGAAATTCTACCTTATCTTACGGGCACCTATCATTTTGGTCCTGTCACTTGGCATGCGACTGCTGCTGTCTGCATTTGGTAGCGCATAAAAAAAGGGAGCAGGGCGCTCCCTTAATACAACCACCATGAGTGGTGGCCCCATAACGCCGAGAATCGGCCCTGACTCTTACCAGGTAAGAGCTCCTCCAGTTTGATATTCGGTCACCCGGGTTTCAAAAAAGTTCTTTTCTTTTTTCAGATCCAATATTTCTGACATCCATGGGAAGGGATTGCCTACTCCAGCATACTGTTGCGACAAGCCGATCTGTGCACAGCGCCGGTTGGCGATGAATTTCAGATATTCCTCAAACATGGGAGCATTCAAGCCGAGAATGCCACGCGGCATGGTGTCACGGGCATACTGGACCTCAAGCTCTACGCCCTGCTGAATGAGCTTGACGATTTCCTGCTGGAAACTTTCCGTCCATAGATGCGGGTTTTCCATCTTGATCTGGTTGATCACATCAATGCCGAAATTCATATGCATGGACTCGTCGCGCAGGATGTATTGAAACTGTTCGGCGACCCCTGTCATCTTGTTCCGGCGACCCATGGAAAGAATCTGCACAAAACCCACGTAGAAGAAGATGCCTTCGAACACCACATAAAATGCAATAAGGTCTCTCAGTAACCGTTGATCGTCTTCTGCGGTACCGGTTCTGAAGTTCGGATCACCCAGACTGTTGGTATACGGCAATGCCCATTCGGCCTTGCGGGCAACCGCCGGCAATTCCCGATACATATTGAACACTTCGCCCTCATCCAGACCCAGGGACTCGATACAATACTGGTAAGCATGCGTATGGACGGCTTCTTCAAAAGCCTGGCGCAACAGATACTGCCGGCATTCCGGGTTGGTGATGTGCCGGTACACAGCCAGTACCAGATTGTTCGCGACCAGCGAGTCTGCAGTGGAGAAAAACCCCAGATTGCGTTTGATGATGGTGCGTTCATCTTCGGTCAGTCCATCCGGGTCTTTCCACAGCGCTATGTCGGCCGTCATGTTGATTTCCTGGGGCATCCAGTGATTGGCACATCCATCCAGGTATTTCTGCCAAGCCCACTCGTACTTGAAGGGCACCAGTTGATTCAGATCAGCACGGCAATTGATGATTTTTTTGTCATCGACCTGGATACGACCAGCACCTCTTTCGATGCTTTCCAGACCGGTAACGCCTTCGTGCCGCTCCTGGCCTTCAGGCTGTTCGGTCGGTGCCCGTCGTGCGTCCAGGACCTGCGGGTCCACAAAAACTGCAGGTGCGGTAACGCTTGACGTGTTGGTTCGCGTATCGGCGATCGGGTCTTCCCAGCTTTGCATAACAGCTTCCCCCTCCATAGTTATTACCGCCTACTGGCAAGCCTCACAATCAGGGTCCAGAATCGAGCAGGCATCAGGCGCGCTACCGTTGCCATTATTCTTCACGGCATTAAGTTTGTTTTCCCGACCTTGGACAGTACTTTTTTCCACATGTGTAGCACCCATAGAACGCAGGTAATACGTTGTTTTCAAACCCCGTACCCAAGCAAGCTTGTACAGGTTATCCAGCTTCTGGCCGGATGGCTCGGCCATGTAAAGATTGAGTGACTGCGCTTGGTCAATCCATTTCTGCCGACGTGACGCGGCCTCAACCAACCAACGCGGGTCAATCTCAAATGCAGTCGCATAAATGCTTTTCAGTTCACCAGGAATACGGTCTATGGACTGCACACTCCCATCGAAGTACTTGAGGTCATTGACCATGACTTCATCCCAGAGACCATTGGCTTTTAAATCCGCAACCAGATAGGGGTTACTGACCGTAAATTCTCCCGACAAATTCGACTTTACAAACAGGTTCTGGTACGTGGGCTCAATGCTTTGCGTCACACCACAAATATTGGAAATGGTGGCAGTCGGGGCAATCGCCATGGTGTTAGAATTGCGCATTCCGACTTCTTGCACACGCTGGCGCAAGCTGTTCCAGTCCATGGTGGAAGAGCGATCCTGTTTCAGGTAGCCGCCCCGCCCTTCGGCCAGAAGTTCAATCGAATCGATGGGTAGAATCCCCTGCGCCCAGAGCGACCCCTCGAACGTCGGGTAGGTCCCGCGCTCTTCTGCCAGATGGGTCGACGCCTTGATGGCATAGTAGCTAACCGCTTCCATCGAGCGATCAGCAAACTCGGTAGCATCATCGCTTTCATACGCGATGCGTTGTTTATACAGGGCATCCTGAAAACCCATTATTCCCAGCCCAATGGGCCGATGGCGAAAATTGGAGCGGCGCGCTTTGGGCACACTGTAGTAGTTGTACTCGATCACGTTGTCCAGCATACGTATGGCCGTGGAGACAGTCTGTTCCAGCTTTTCGAGATTCAGGCCGTTTTCATCGACATGCGCGGCGAGGTTGACAGAGCCCAGGTTACATACAGCGATTTCCTCATCATCGGTATTCAGGGTGATTTCCGTACACAGGTTGGACGAGTGCACTACACCAACATGCTGCTGGGGAGAACGCAGGTTGCAGGGATCCTTGAATGTGAGCCACGGATGGCCGGTTTCATACAACATGCCAAGCATCTTGCGCCACAGATCAACCGCGTTTACCTTTTTGAAATTCTTGATCTCACCACGCTTGGCTTTTTGCTCATATTCTTCGTAGCACGCCTCAAACTCGGTACTGCACAGATCGTGTAACTCAGGCACTTCATGTGGTGAGAACAGGGTCCATTGCTGCTCTTCGCTGACGCGCTTCATGAACAAATCCGGTACCCAGTTGGCAGTGTTCATATCGTGTGTGCGACGGCGGTCGTCCCCCGTGTTCTTGCGCAACTCCAGGAATTCCTCGATGTCCAGATGCCAGGTTTCCAGATAGGCACACATGGCACCCTTGCGCTTGCCGCCCTGATTTACGGCCACCGCGGTGTCGTTGGCAACCTTAAGAAAAGGAACCACGCCCTGGGATTTGCCATTCGTGCCCTTGATGTGTGAGCCCATGGCGCGCACCCGGGACCAGTCATTCCCCAAGCCTCCTGCAAATTTGGACAACATGGCATCATCCCGAATCGCCTCGAAGATGCCATACAGGTCATCTGGTACGGTGCTGAGATAGCACGAGGATAGCTGTGAGCGCAGGGTGCCTGAGTTGAACAAGGTGGGTGTCGAGCTCATGAAATCAAAAGACGACAGCAAGTTATAAAACTCGATGGTGCGGTCTTCACGGTCCACTTCGTTTATGGCCAGACCCATGGCAACACGCATGAAGAAGGCTTGCGGCAGCTCTACCCGGACCCCTTCGCTTTGAATGAAATAACGGTCGTACAGGGTCTGCATGCCAAGGTACGTAAACTGATGGTCACGCTCCGGCTTGATCGCCTCGCCGAGTCTCTTCAGGTCATACTCGGAAGCAAGTTTTTCATCCAGAAGCCCAAGCTCCGTAACCTTTCGAACATAGTGTTCAAAGTAGTCCGCATACTGGAGTGTCATCTCCTTGAATGTTGCCTCGGTAGGGACCCCATATATAAAACTGAGTACCTCACGACGCAGGCTGTCCAGCAAGAGGCGTGCGGCAACATACGTGTAATTGGGCTCTTGCTCAATCAGGGTGCGTGCACTCATGGTCAGGGCAGTGCCCACTTCCTTTTCGGGGATGCCGTCATACAGGCTACGCAGCGCCTCATCGACAATTGACTGGGCTTGGACATCCTTGGTTTCTGCACATGCTTCGGCGACCATGCGCGTAAGACGTTCAATATCCAGCGATTTGAGATTGCCGTCTGCATCCGTCACGTCCATGACCTGAGAGGGTGTCTCTCCGGCTTCCTGCAGTGTGTACTTTTCAGCGCGCTGTGCCGCGCGTGCCTTTGCACGCTCTTCACGGTACAGCACATACGCACGGGCAATCTTGTGCTGGCCATAGCGCATAAGTGCCAGCTCGACCTGATCCTGGATATCTTCTATATGGAATGTCCCGCCTTGGGGTCGACTGCGAGAAAGCGCATAAAAGACCTTCTCGGTAATTCTCTCGACCATCTCATGGATACGGGAAGAAGCTGCGGCATTTCCGCCCTCGACTGCAAGGAAGGCTTTGGTGACCGCAACCTTGATTTTCTCGCGGTCAAAACCGGTAACTTTACCGTTGCGACGGATTACGCGGTATCGCTCGGGCGAAGTGATTGCAACTTGTGGATCATTTGCCTCAACAGGACCTTCTGGTTGGTCGATTTCTGGGTTAATAGCAGTGGCAAATTCTGGCTGCATCCGATCCCTTGATCCTCTGGTAAACGTGCTTGTAAATATTGGTTTTGTCAGCCCCCCTCATTCCTACTGTTGGCTCTCTTCGGAGCTTTATCGAGTAATAGAATGAAAGGAGTAGCTGCACACACTATATATTGTGTTGATATAAGGTTCAAGCACAAGCAGTTGAGTGAGTTATCCAGGGATTACTCAGGGCTTATACACAACAAATTCATAAAATTTTTTAATGAGATGTGCATAAGACTAGGGCAAGATGGCTGCGTTTGTTCGCGATACAATCAACTGATGGCTGATCCAGAAGACATCCCCCTGCAGGCTGACCTCGCCGATCATGGCGGATGCGCCAATTCTGAGCCGTTTGCCCTGCGCGTCTTGGGCGACAGCATGGAGCCCGAGTTCAGGGACGGAAACATCATCATCATTGATTCGGCGGCAGCTGTGGAAAGTGGCTGCTACGTGCTGGCCATGGTCGACGGAGAATATATTTTCCGTCAGCTGGTCATCGAAGATAGCCGCTACGTGCTGAGAGCTCTGAATGAGGGGTATGAAGAAATAGAGGTTCCCGGGATCGAAGCGATCCGGGGTGTCATCGTCCAGCGCTCAGGGGTACGCCGTAAGGACCACAAGCACTACGGCTGAAAACCGTATTCGGGTCAGCCTTCTTCTGGTTGCAGTACCCGCTGCTGTTCAGCTTCGACCTTGGGACTGAGAAATACTTCTGCACGATCTTGGTCCACCTTCTCGTGGTCCTGGTCAACCAGAGGCTGCTCATAGTCGTTCCACCCCTTCAGGCCCGTTTTCAACGAAACAACATTTTTATAGCCCATCAGCTGCATGGTGTAGGCCGCCAGCACACTGCGATTGCCGGACCGGCAGACCACTACGACTTCCCTTGCCCGGGCTCCAGCAAGTACAGGCAGGGTCTCGCTATAGCCATAGTCGCACGCGGCCTCCAGGATTCCCCTGGGCACATTGACAGACCAGGCAATATGCATTGCGGCAAACTCTTCGGGTTCGCGGATATCCAGAACCAGGGGTTGATGATCGCCTGAAAGCTTCTGCTCAAGGTCCCAGGGCATGATTTCATCAATCAGCCTTTCGTGCTCGGAAACAAGCTGCTTGAATGTCTTCACGGGTATCCGTTTCCAGAAAATCCGGCAGGTGTTGCCTGAAAATGGGGATCTCTAGTTGCTCGCGTATGTTTTCTTAGCCCGAAGCCCCTGCTCCACTGCAATCACTGCCGCCTCCACACGCGAATGGATGTTCAGCTTTCTTAAAATGGCCTTGACGTGGAGCTTGACCGTGCCATCCGAAATGCCCAGGTTTCTGGCGATGACCTTGTTGCTCTGACCTTCAGCCAATAGACTCAAGATTTCGCGCTCGCGTGGAGTCAAGCTGTCCAGTGGGCTGATTTCGGATTCGAGAGGATCCTCTCCCTTGACAACCTTTGCCAGAATCTGGGCCAGATTCGGTGCAACAACAGTTTCGCCCCGGACAATCTCGCGCAACGCAGCAACCACTTTGTCGGGCTCCATGTCCTTCAGCAGATAACCCTTGGCACCATTGCGTAAGGCTTCCACCAAATCGCGTTCATCACCACTGGTCGTCAACATGACAACCGGAACACCAAATTTCAGGTGCTGGAGCTGTTTGAGCACATCGAGGCCAGACATCCCAGGCATCCGCATGTCCAGCAACACGATGTCGGGCTGCTGCTCTTGGGCTGCTCTAATTTCCTCTTGCCCACCACTTTCCTTGGCTTCTTTCAGCTGCTTTTTAAGCTCCTGGGCCCGCCTGATACCCTCCTGCCCATCACTGACCGAGGCAACGACCTCGATTCCGTGTCGACTTAACAGGCTCTGCAACCCTTCACGAAACAAGGTGTGGTCGTCAATGACAATAATGCGCAGCTTCATATTGGAAACCATGATTCAGGACTCACACCATTTCGTGCTGGACACTCTCTTGTGCGCCATCCGGCAAGTAATCAAATTCGAAGCGGACCTGTACACCTTCACCCGGTTCTCCATCCACGGTTAGTGTACCACCAATCCGGTTAGCCCGGTCCTGCATGACACTGATACCAACATGTTCACCGGCGGGGTTTTGTTTTTGAAGGTCGGTGATCCCGATGCCATCGTCTTCAACCAGAACGGCATAGTGACCCTCTCCGTCACCTCGCATGAGTACACGCACTGTACCTGCCTCACTGTGCTTGCGAACATTGGTGAGGGCTTCCTGGATCACACGCAGTACCTGCAACTCGATCTGCGGCGGCAGCATGGTGTCCGGCCATTCTTTTTGCAGATATACCTGTATGTCATCGCTGTCTTGTTTGAACCGCTCAATGACTTGCTCTACAGACACGGTGAGGCTGCGCTCGCCAATGGGCAGTCGAAAATGTGCAATGAGTGCACGCAACTCTGTATGTGCCTCGTCAATGGTGGATTCTATGCGTTCCAGCTCCTGCCAGGCCGCAGCCTCATCTCCCTGGTGGATCGTTTCATCCAGCACCCGCACCTGGTACCGGATACTTGCCAGCGTCTGTGCAAGTGAGTCGTGCAGCTCGTTGGCAATGTTGGTTCTTTCACGCATGATAGACAGGGCTTTGGCTTCTTCATCAAGGCGGGCTTTTTCTACAGCGATGCCGAGGTGACGCCCCATGCTGGTAAATAACTCTCTATTCTCTCCATCATTTTTGAATTTGTCCTCTTCGATGTACAGGTTGTATACGCCCAGAACCTTGCCACGATACTGCAATGGAATAACCAGCACTGAAAGTCTTTCGCCGTCAAAAATGGCTCGGCTGATCTGCAAGGGACAAGCCACTACCCGGATAGGAACCGTTTGTTGCTCATTCGAATCGGCCATGCTCTCGGGCAAAAATGGAGGTTTGTCCTTGAGAGTCGACTCAATACCGGTCCCCGCGATTAGCGAATAGGTGTTCTTTTTCGTTTCAAGAAAAACAACTGCCCCGCGTGCATCTACCAGTTCCTTCATGGTATGCAAAAAATGAGTGAGCAGTTCGTGCACGTTGCGTGACATATTGATACTTGTGACCACGTCATACAGCGTTTTCTGCGACTTGTTTTTGCGTGCGATGTGTTCTGTGTGCCGCTGCAGTTGGATCTCTGCATCTCTGGACAGCGACTCCAGCATCTCTGCAACAAAGTTGATATCCTGACTCAACTCGGACAATTCTGACTCGGGGAAAACGGGGATGCGTGCAGCAAGTTCGCCGGCACGAATTTTTTGGGTCCACATGTGTAGCGTGGTCAAAAACTCCGTCAATTTGACATCCGAATACATTCTAGACTCCGCAATCCCGGGAATGGAGTTCATCACATTGGGTCGTATGCGTTATCGCTGACTGCTACTTTACCAGTATTAGGACTTTATGCTGAACAAAAGCCGACACCCAGTCAACGCGCGACCCAAGGATTACACGAAGATCTTTCAGCTGGGGTTCAAGTCAGGAAAATCAAGTTCAAACGGGAAGCAAACCGCTCAAGAGATTTTTTACTTTACGCGGGTCAGGTCGTGCACGTTCGAAGGCACATTGATTTGTGAAGTGAGTCTACCGCCAGAGTAACCCGGCATCCCTATTCCTGTTCGGGTGGCGAGTAGTTCGGATCATTGGGATTTAGAAACACAAAGTGGAACTGTTTGGGCTCCAGTTCAACGAAGTCAATCGTTGTGCCATCCAGTAAACCCAAGCTGGACTCAGCCACTACAAGTTCAATCCCGTTGGACTCGAAACAATGGTCCTTTTCACTACCACTGCCCACATCATCAAACCCCAGCCCGTAATGGATGGAGTTATCCGCATTGCGGGTGGCTGCAACACGCAACGGAGTATTATCCATTTTTGCCTCAAGCGCAGATTTCCTGACTTGGTCAGCAGCAGTTTTTGTCATTTTTACGGGCATGCCGTGTATCCGAAAATTTGTATGGCCTGGCCTGAAGAGAGCAGATTGTAGCCCATCCTCAGGTACAGGTTTTTATAAAGTGAAGAAAATCTGGAATCCATTGATTCCTTTCCGTATTTCTTTGGTGGGCGTAGCAGGCCAGCAGGTTTTTATAGCGTATGCCATCGTTTTGTCCATCGATTCCAAAGCCGCGCCTGACTTCAAAAGAATAATCGTATTGATCGGTCATGTTTGTGAGCGTGGAGTAATGGAACTCATGCCCCGGAATGCTCTGCTGGGAAGTACTGGGCCATGGGTGCCGGGAACTTTTTTGCAGCATCGTGTAGCCGCGTCCTGCGGGATTTTCATGCATCTCACAGTCTGCATCGATAATACCCACCATCGCACATCTCTCGGAATCAAACCGTATCGAATTGCAGAGATACATCAGTCCGCCACATTCGGCGTATGCGGGAAGTCCTTTTTCTATGGCATTCCGCACAGCCTGCATCATGGGCACGTTGGCAGAAAGCCTGTGCATGTTCTTTTCCGGAAAACCTCCGCCGATAAACAGTGCATCCGCTTCAGGGGGAGTGCTGTCACGCAATGTGTCAAATGGCAGCAGTTGTACCCCGAGTTGTGAAAAGGTGTCCAGATCATCTGCATAGTAAAACCCAAAGGCTTCATCCCTGGCATAGGCGATCCTCAGCCCGTAATCTTGCATGTCTGTATCCGGCTCTTCGGGCTGCGATATGAGGGGCTGCGCAAAATCTGCAACCGCTGCAACCTGATCGAGATCAACCTGATCTTCAACGATTTTGGAAATATCCATGATGTGCTGGTCAGCAAGATGATCCTCGTTGCTCGGCCTCAGGCCCAGATAACGTTCTACCAGCTCGAGTTTTTTGTTGCGGTATACCGTGCCCAGCACAGGAATATCCGTGTACTGCTCGATGACGTTCGTCAATTTGGCTGCATGCCGGTCGCCGCCGACCAGATTCAAAATGACTCCGGCAATTCTTGCGTTCGAGTCAAACTGCTGGTACCCCAGCACGAGGGGGGCAACCCCGCGGATCGTGCCGCGTGTATCAAGTGCCAGTATCACCGGAGTCTTGAGCAGTTTTGCCAGAGCGGCATTGCTGTCGCGACCATCTTCACTCAGGCCATCATGCAAGCCCTTGTTGCCTTCAATGATGGCAATGTCTGCATCCCGTTTCCGGTTTTCAAACATGGAGACGATCTCGGCCTCGGTCTGCGTCCAGAAATCGAGGTTGTAGCAGTTGCGTTGCGATGCCCGGGACAACCACATTGGGTCAATGTAGTCCGGGCCCTTCTTGAAGGTTTGCACTTTCATGCCGCGGCGGTGCAGGGCCTCACTGATGCCGATGCTCAGGATGGTTTTGCCCGAGGATTTGTGGGCGGCTGAAATCAGGACGGATGCCATGATGCTATGCGCGCCTCTTCACGAGAATAGCCCGGAATCCGCTATGGGGTCACGGATTCCAGTTTGAGCGCCTTGTCCGACAGACTTTCGGGCAGAAACTCAAGCACGGCAATGCCCACCGTAACGATGGCCAATGACAGGCAGATTCCTCCCACACCAAGCAGGATCTCAAAAATGCTGGGGGCATACTGCGCGACCACGCCATCAAAAAAACTGCTGCTTTCCTCCATGCCTGGGAAGAGTACTAGAGGGTAGGCTTGGCCGCCGATAATGATCACATACAACTGGGCAAGTCCTCCCACAATCACCAGCAAAGCCGCCAGCGAGATCATATGTCTTGACTGACTGAACGGCCTTATGAAAACCAGCACAAGCGGCACCACACAACCAAACAGCATCTGGACCACCCAGAACAGGAACGTGTAGATACCGCCATCAACCAGGATAAAGCGCTCGACGCCATGATGCTCCGTGGCATACAGGTTCGTCAGGTGGTATACCAGAACGAAATAGAATACCGAAGCGACGAAAACTCCCAGCAGGACCCTGAGCTTGTGCAGGATGGCATCACCAAGGTGGCGCTGCGTCCATGCATAGCTTGCCTGCAGTACCAGGATGAAAACTGCAAGGCCAAAGGCAAACGACATGATGATAAACAACGGTGCCATGATGGCTGCATCGTATGCCTGACGTGCCACCAGGAACCCGAAAATTGACCCGGTACCTGTCGTAAGGATCAGTCTCCAGATGAATGCGGTAAATCCGGCCGGCTTGGAAAACCGGTTCATTTTTCTTTCCATCATCATCCACAAATATATCGCGGTGATGAAAATGAAGCCCACATACAAAAAGATATTCCAGGCAAAGATGGACTTGAAGTTGTAGACCGTCATGGCAATGATCAAGCGATCCGGTCGACCCAGGTCCAGAACCAGTATTACCAGCCCGCCCACCAGCAGTGCAATTGCAAGGAGAGCAGACAACCGCGCAAGCGGCTTGTAGTCCACTTTCCCGAATACGGAGGAGATGGACGCCACATTGAGTGCACCGGAAGCAGCCACGATCAAAAAGACCGCAGCTACATGCGGGAAGCCCCACACAATCTGGTTGCTCATGCCGGTGATGTGGTGCCCTTCCACATCCATGTGATGTGCGGCCAAGTATCCGACCAGCGCGCCGAGAACCAGCGTGCCCAGCAAGATCCAGTACTGAACGGAATTTGCGTGGATGGTGCTGAAACGGGCGGTTTCCATGCCTGCAGCCTTACTCGGTATCACGGGTTTTCGGAAAGCTCATCTCAAATTCCCTGGTAGCGGACTCCTGTGTTGAGTCCCAGGTCTGCACGGATCTGCGTGCCGCCGTATTTTTCCAGCCGTTTTGATATTTCGCTTTCAGGATCGTTCAGGTCGCCAAACAAGAGTGCCTCATGCCCTTCTTCCGCACAGGCCTCGGCACAGGCCGTAGTGTTGTCTCCCTGGTCCACCTTGTGCACGCACAGAGTACAGCTTTCCACACATCCCTTGCCCCGGGGCGAATGAGGCAATTGATCCTGTAACGGCTCGTGGATGAAGGAACGCGCCTTGTAGGGGCATGCCATCATGCAATATCGGCAACCGATACAGGTGTGCTTGTTGACCAGTACAATTCCGTCTTCTCGGCGGAAGGAGGCGCGGGTCGGGCATACGTCAACACACGGGGGGTGTTCGCAATGCTGACACATCATCGGCATGGATGTAACGTGGCCGGTCTGCCTGTCCCTGACATTCAGCTTGCGAATCCACTGGGCGTCGGTTTCCGGACGGCCCAGGCTCCACACGCCGTTTTCCTCATTGCAAGCAGTCACACACGCGTCGCATTCTTCATGACAGTTATTCGTATTGACCAGCATGCCCCAGCGCTGCTGGCTGCTTACAGCCTGGTCATCGGGCTTCGCACCTGCGGCGTGATACAGAAAGACACCTGGAGCAATGGCCAGTCCTCCCAAGGCTGCCACACCCTGTGTGAATTGCCGCCGCCCGGTGCTGATTTCCTCAGTTGTATCGAGTGTATCGCGCATGACAAATCCGGTTCCCAGCGGTCATTTGGTGAAGACAGCAGTGCTGAACTGTAGAGTCTCAAGAAGTTCCTGCACAGGCCGTCGTGCATGCTGGTCCGGCTTTAGTGCCTCGCGTATCGCTTCTGCAGGACGGTCGGCATGACACTGGAAGCAATCGATACGCACCGCGGCAAATTGATGGCAGCTTGCGCAAAAGTGTGTCTCTTGCGAATAGCGCGCATAAACTCCCTCGTCGTTCGGCGTGATGTGGCAGTCAATGCAACCGATCAGGCTGTGCTTTTTTGTGCGGATTCCTTCGATCACTGTCCGGTCCCTGTGGTCGAGGATGTATTCGAAATGCTGTCTTCGCATGATCTCAACAGGCTCCACACAAAGAGTATCTTCATCGTATTTTGCCTTGGGTGGCGGGATGTTTTCCGGGCCAGCTGCAACGGTCCCGAACATGAGCATGCAGACAGCTGCAATACCAGCAAGGCTGAACAGCAAACGGTGGGCGGGGATCCTTTTCAAGGCGCGTCACTTGGGTGCAGTCATGAGTGAACGGTCAGCTGGCTCAGGCAGCTTCAGCCTGATCCTGCGCTTCCTCTGATTGATCTGCCTCTGACCGATTTTCCTCTTCAGGCTGCAGCACGATCGCATTGCCCACGAGCTGGTGCACGCTGACGACCTGATCCATCTGGAAATCATAGTACGGGAACACTTTGGAAAACTGGCTTTTGCAGATCGCACACATCGCTGCCATGTGGGTCACGCCGTAATCATCGACAACATTCTTGAGGGCTTCCATACGCGGCAATGCGCCTTTGACACGCAACTCAATCAAGTCATCGGTCAGCAATCCTCCGCCGCCGCCGCAGCAATAGGTGCCTTCACCAATGGAGTAGCTTGGCATGTCCACATAGTGGTTGCATACGGACCTGATCACCTCTCTCGGGATTTCAAACTGGCCGCCCGGCCTGTCTCCCATACGGGATGCACGTGCCACATTGCAGGAATCATGGTAGGTGAGCACCATGTCGTCATTTTGTGACGGGTCAAGGGTTAGCTTCCCTTGCTGGATCAGGCTGTGCGTTACCTCGCAGATATGCTGTGGTACAGGATAATCCGGATCAAGGAAGTCAAAGGGGCCAGCCAGGGTGTTCAAAAAAGAATAGGCCACCCGCCAGGCATGCCCGCATTCGCCAAATACAATCCGCTTCACACCCAGGTCCAGTGCAGCCTGGCGAATCCGCAAGGCGAGTTTTTGCATGTTCTCATAGCTGCCAATGAACATGCCAAAGTTTGCAGCCTCACTGGCATAGGAACTCAGCGTCCAGGATATGCCTGCCTGATGAAACACTTTTGCGTAACCGATCAGCCCGTCAATATGTGGCTCTGCAAAAAAATCGGCAGACGGGGTTACCAGCAGCACTTCGGCGCCCTTCTCATCCAGGGGGAAGCGGACCTGAACACCGGTTTCCTCTTCAACGTCCTCTTCCAGACCTTCCAGCGTGTCCGCCAGGGCCGGTTCCGGCAGGCCCAGATTGTTGCCTATCACGTGGACCTTGCCGATGATTTCATTGCAGTATTTCTGTCCCTTGCCTACAGCATCCATGACCTCACGTGCGGCCATGGAGATTTCTGCAGTGTCAATTCCGTAGGGACAATACACGGAACACCGCCTGCACTGTGAACATTGATGAAAATAGCTGTACCAGTCATCCAGGACTTCCTCGGTCAAGTCCTCGGCGCCCACAAGCTTTGGAAATAGCTTGCCGGAAAGCGTGTAGTAGCGCCGGTACACTTTGCGGAACAAATCCTGGCGTGCCACCGGCATGTTTTTTGGGTCAGTCGTGCCCAGGTAGTAGTGGCACTTGTCCGTACAGGCGCCACACTTGACGCAGGAATCCAGAAATACCTGCAGCGAACGGTACTTGCCCGTGAGTTCGCCCATCTTTTCAATGGCAACTTCTTTCCAGTTATCGACCAGTTCACCCGGATAGCCGAGTTTTTCCTGGAAGTCAGGCTTGGCAACAAACGGCTTGCTGTGCGCCATGACACCTTCCTGCAAACGGGGAATTATCGGATACTCCCTGATCTTCGGAGTTTCAAATTCTGCAGCAGCCATGGCTAACCTGTCTTCGTTGACTCAAGCCTCGCAGCCCAGTTCGCTACGTGGCGACGTTCGCGAGGGTTGTCCACCTGGTTCCGGGTAGGGCTGAAGAACACACCCGGAGCATGCAAGAGCTTGCTGAACGGGAAAATGATCATCAACAGGATCACCAAGCTCAAATGCACGATCAGGATCGGGTCAGCAGGCAGCGCAGACCAGTTGAACACGAAAAGTCCCAGGAAAAACGCCTTCAGTGCAACGATGTCGGTGTGCTCCACAAAGGTCATCAGTGCGCCGGTGACCCCGATTGCGATCAGCAGCAACAGCATGAGGTGATCCGAGGGCGCAGAGATATAGCGAACACGGTCTACAAAAATTCTTCTGGCCCATAAACCGGCCAGTCCCGCCAGCATCATGAAGGCGGCGTATTTCCCAAACGGCTGCAAAAAGACCACCCAGCCCCAGACCGGGTCCGTGAAGTAACGCAAATGCCTTAGCAGGACCAGAAGCAGTCCAAAATGAAACATCCACCCAAACAGCCAAGTCCACTTATTTGCCTTGAACAGGCTTTCGAATATCGTGAGTTCCTTGATCATCCGGAACACAACGCCGCTGCGCGTAGTGGGCGCGGGCGTTGTGGGTATTTTCAAAGGTGCGGGTGTTTTGGCGTACTGCCAGATTTTATGTGCAGTAAATACCAGCAATATGGCGGTAGCCACATAAAACAGGACTGCAAAGACGATCGTTATGACTGACATCTATCAAGGTTTCTTGGCCCTTCACACCCGGCATGAATATGGTCCCGATGCAAAGAAGAAAGGCGGCTTTACCTTTCAGCCATTTGCCTTGTCAAGGCTCAGTATACCTACACGCAACCCGTCGGCTTGGGCAGGCCCGCATACTTACACGCCTGCTTCGCAGGGCCGTAAGGAAACAACTCGTACAAATACTTGCTGTTACCCTTGTCCTTGCCCAGTTTCTTGCCAATTGCCTTGGTCAGGACACGCACTGCGGGAGCAATCTGGTACTCTTCATAGTACGAGCGCAGAAAGTTAATCACCTCCCAGTGATTTTCCCCCAGCTCGGCACCGTCCGCCTCCGCCATCGCATCTGCCAGTTCCGGTTGCCAGTCATTCAGGTTGGCCAAATACCCTTCTTCATCAGTCTCAAAGGACTTGCCATTTACTTCTAAAGGCATGCAATTCTCCTCGTTTTCTCGCGTTCGTTAAACAAATTTTACAGCCACGACTGAACGGTATCGTGTTCCGTCGTCAAATCCACAAAGCCATTATAATCGACTACCTGGATCCCATCGATTATCTTGTCATCGTTGAGTCCGCGGGCCTTGATATCCGGCCCCAGGACATAAAACGAAAAATCGCCCATCGCCTGGGTGATTTTTTCACTGAATCTTGTGTCGCGCATGGCACCGATCACACCATCCTCGAACAGAAGCACGGAACTCCCCGCCTTGGCAAGGCGCAAGCAGGATTCCAGGGCGTTACGCTCGAACGGGGACTTGTTTACGGTGTGCAGGGTTGCCATGTCAGAGGTCAGAAACTCAGTATCACATCCTGTTCATCAATGATTTTGGCCATCTCTTCGCGGCCGATGACAAACAGCGAGTCCTTTTCTGCCCAGTCATCGTCCTCATCCTCGTATTTCAGCGCCTGAAGATCCTCGGCAGACAAGCCGCGTTCTTCCAGAGACTCCTTCTCAACATACACCTTCTTGATGTCGTAGTCCCCGAGTGCCGTGTAGGTCTTGGAAAAGTTCTTCATGCCGATGCCGTCGGTGTCCTGTCCCTTGGTGAGCTGGTATACGCCGTCATCTGCAAACACAAGGCTAATATCCTGGTCGAACGCGGCCGCGATAAGCACGACCTCCAGGGATTCCAGCGCATAGATTGTTCCGTATGGGGCCTTGCGGTTGATATAACAGAATTTCTTAACTACACCCTCGCCGTTTTCCATCAGACATCCCCTAGAAAATCAGTCTCCGAATGTGACCAGACGGTCTGCCTGAATCCCGGCTTCGATGAGTTGCCCCAGACCTGAGATACGAAAGCCCGGTGCCAGATTGTTTGCGCTTTTGCCATGTCGCCCCATTTCATCTTCATCGAGAATCCCTCGGCGCTGCGCGGCAGCCACACACACAACCAGGTCCAAGTCATGCTTTTCGGCCAGGCCTGACCATTCCAAGGTGAGATTGCGGTCATCCTGGGGCGGCACGCCAAGGCTGGTGCCGTTGTTGACTCCGTCGTGATAGAAAAAGACCCGGAAGATCTCATGCCCCTTGTGCAGGGCAGCTTTTACAAATTGAAGGGCCGAATCAGATGCTTGGTGCGTGTACGGTCCTTCATTGATCACAATTCCAAACTTCACACTGCGCCCTCATGCCTAGAAACGGATATGAGCCGAAGAATTCAGGCTCCTGCGCGCACCACGCCAGTTATCGATGTGGAATTTGGTAAAGGGAAGTCCCGTGCTCTCAAAAAACCGTGGCCAGCCGATACGTTCAATCCAGTCATTGATACGCTCCCAGTCCCTGGCACCATCACGGTAGGCCCGCAGGATTTGCTTGACCACTGCGGTCGCTTCCGGCCAGCGCGGCGGATTGTTGGGAATACCCGCTGCCACCAGCTTCTGGAAGGTGGGCTTGCCGCGTGCATTACTGTGATTGCCTCCCACCCAGATCGCAAGCTGGCTGTGCTCGGCATCATTGATCTGCATGGGCGGACAAGGCGGGTAACAGGCCCCGCAGCAAATGCATTTTTTCTCGTCGACTTCAAGTGACGGCTTGCCGTTCACCTGTGCGGGGCGAATCGCAGCCACCGGGCAACGTGCCACAACGGACGGGCGCTCACAAACATTGGAGACCAGATCATGGTTGATTTTCGGCGGCTTGGTGTGCTGTACATTGATCGCAATATCCCCCTGGCCACCACAATTGATCTGGCAACAGGAGGTCGTGATGTGTACCCGGTTGGGCATGTTGTTCTCGCGGAACTCATCGATCAATTCGTCCATCATGGCCTTGACCACGCCGGAGGCATCCGTACCGGGAATATCACAATGCAGCCAGCCTTGGGTATGTGAAATCATGGCCACGGAATTCTTCGTTCCACCAACCACGAAACCTTCCGTCTCCAGGGCATCGATCAGCGGCTGGACTTTGGAGCCATCCGCCACCATGTATTCGATATTGCTGCGGATCGTAAAGCGCACGTAACCTTCCGCAAATTCGTCGCCAATCTCACAGAGCGTGCGCAGGGTGAAAACGTCCAGGATGCGCTGCGTTCCTGCACGCACAGTCCAGATGCGATCCCCGTTTTCAGCCACATGCAGCAGAACGCCTGGACGCGGGTGCTCATGGTAATCCCAGGCCCCGTAATTTTTACGCATCACAGGATGCATGTACTGGAATCCGTCCGGGCAACCTGACTCAATGGGTGGGCGATGCTGCTGCGCCATTATGTTCTCCTAAACTTTAGTAGCCTGATGCTTTTAAAAAGGTGTGTACGGCAGGACTACAGAGTTAGCCTGCAGCCGCCTGCTGCTCGGCCTTCCTCTGGAACCACTTCTCGGCTTCTTCATCCCAGCCGTCAGTACGCAGATAGGAACTCTGACGCGGCTCGTTGACCATGTTGGGATCCACTTCAATGCCGATCCCTTCCAGGAAATTGACAAGACCGATGCGCTCGATCATTTCCCCGCATCGCTCATGCTCCAGACCGTTCTCTGCCCAGAAATCAATGGTTTCCTCGGCTATCTCGACCAGTCTCTCGTAATCCTCTTCGGTGTCGAGCTTCATGAACGGCACGACCACGGTTCCCATCAGGTCACCGATCTTGAGGGTACGCTTGCCCCCTATGAGTATGGTGACTCCCCGGTCATCTCCCGGCGACAAGGCTTTCACCATCACGTTCAGGCAGTGCATGCAACGAACGCAGTCCTCGTTGTTGACCTCCAGAGTGTCATCATCTTTCAGGGTAAGGGCCTTGGTCGGACACCTAGTAATCACGTTATCGATCACATACTGGCGACCCTTGCGTTTCACGAATTTCTTGACTTCGTCCTGATCCACTTTCATGTCGTCACGCCACGTGCCGATAATGGAGAAGTCCGACCGCTCGATCGAATTCATGCAGTCGTTCGGGCATCCGGATACCTTGAATTTGAACTTGTAGGGTAATGCAGGACGATGGACATCGTCGGTGAAGTTATTGAGCAGGGTTCGGTGAATTTTCATTTCGTCCGCATTGGACATCTCGCACCGCGCCGAGCCTACACAGGACTGTCCAGTACGCACGCAGGGCCCTGCACCTCCTAGGTCCCATCCGTAATCATTGATCTCATCAAAAAAGTGCTGCGTGTTCTCCGTCGTGGCACCGATGAACATGATGTTCCCGGTTTGCCCATGAAAGGTCACCAGCCCGGAACCCCATTTCTCCCAGCTTGATCCAAGCTGTCGCAGCATGTCCGTCGTGTAATAGTTTCCTGCAGGGGGCTGAACCCTCAGGGTGTGGAACTCCTTGGATTCGGGAAACGCCGAACCCACCTCGGAAAAACGAGGAATGATTCCGCTGCCATACCCGAACACCGAAACCGTACCGCCCTTCCAGTAACCTTTGCGCGTCTCGTAGGAGTGTTCCAGCTGGCCCAGCAAGGAGTTGGCCACGCCCCGGACCCGTTCATCGTCATGTTTGTCGCGCAGACGCTTGATACCGGAAACGAAACTCGGCCACGGACCCTTTTCCAGGTCATCAAGCATAGGAGTGGGATGATGCGTATCGGCCATTATGAAATCTCCTTACGTAGTTCTGGCTTCAGATTCGAAACCTCAAACCGGATGCATGGACTCTATTAAGTGTACAGGAACACGTCATGGCAAAGAAGCCTAAAGGTTCTAAACATACCTTGATGAGTCTAGAAGCAGGACCTAGAGGACAAAATCCCCTCCATGGGGGGCGAACCCAAAAGCAGGTTATCCCGATAGAGATAGGATTTATCAGGTCGATAACATTAAGCTAAACCACAAGTGTCTCAGGCATTATTTCGCACGGGGGTCCACACACAGTCGCACAGTCTTTTCCCTTCTCCCTCGGATCATTTCTGTGCTCGCCAGCCCATGCAGCAGTTCTTACTTGAAAACACCAACGCATACCGCCAATGGCGGGCACGCAAACTCAGGAACTACCCGGCCCGTACGGAACAGCTGATCGTGGACATCCAAAACCCCTGCCAGCTGACCCAGGAAGAAAAAGACAGCTTGTTGCAGATGTGCGAGAAGACCAATCTCGCCATCTACAGGACCAGGCGTGACGATGTGCAGGACAAAAACATTGTCACCGCCCTTGCCAGGCAGTTGGGCCTGATCCACATGGATGCCAACTTTTGCGCAGACCGGGATCGGATTTCATCCATACAGGCCTTGCCCAAAGGGCCTGGAAGCTCGTACATTCCGTACACGAACAAGCCGCTGAACTGGCACACCGACGGCTATTACAACCAAGATACACAACGCATCCGGGCATTTTTGATGCATTGTGTGCGCCCTGCCAAGAGCGGCGGTGAAAACACCTACCTGGACCCTGAAATCCTTTACATCCTGCTGCGCGATCATGACCCGGAACACATCGAGGCCCTGATGGACCCCGAAGTCATGACGATCCCTCCCAATCCTGAAAACAGTGAACGGCCGGATCTTGAGACAACCGGGCCCGTGTTTTTGATTGACGGGCCCACACAGACCTTATACACGCGCTATACCGCCCGTACCCGCAACATCCAGTGGAAAGACAGTCAGGCATGCGCGCGGGCAAGGTCCACCTTGCTGGATATCCTCGATGACAACCCATACCAGTTCAGCCACCGTCTGCAAAGTGGTGAGGGTGTGATTTGCAACAATGTGCTGCATAATCGAATCATGTTTTCTGATAAACCCCGCTCGAATCGCCTGCTGTACCGGGCCCGCTTTTATGAACGTGTGGCCAGACCCGACCTCGCGAACGACATGCGGCACACCGATGATGTTGTGGCTGAGTGAGATCCTCATGCAGCACCACGAGCTGCAGTCATTTGAGGAACTCAAGGAAAAGATCGGCGAGCACGCACAGAAGGAGGAACGGTTCTTTCGCATGGATGTGCGCCCTCCTTTTCATGACACTCCCGAAAACTGGGAAGACATCCTGGAATCGGTATTCACCGCGGCCAATAAAATCCCCGACTAGCCCTGCAATGTACTGGCAGGATCGAGAAGACAAGGGCAAGCAGTACGTCGTACCGGACGATGTCATCGATTTGTCATTCAAGGTACAGTGCAAGCAATTGCCGCTGGACCATGCCTATGACCTTTACAGGGCCATTCAGGCTGAACTGACCTGGATGACAGAAGAGACCCAGGCCGGGATCCACCTGATCCACGGGGCCGAGTCGGGGAATGGCTGGATCAGGCCGCAGGAACCGGATGCGTTACTGAGCTTGTCCCGCCGCACGCGTTTCATGCTGAGACTGCCAAAACACCGGATCCCCGAGGCCAAGCAGCTTGCAGGCAGAAGGATGCAGGTCGGTGCTCATGAACTGATCCTGAGCCAACCCCACGAGAAATTGCTTTCTTCACAGACCACGATTTTCGCGCGCTACATTGTTACGGATCATCTCACCGACGAGGCAGCCTTCCTGGACCAGGCGGACAGGCTGCTGAGGGACCAGGGCATACATGCCAGGAAAATGATGAGCGGACGGGCACACGTGCTGCGGATGCCCGGGGACAATCTGGCTACACGCAGCTTGATGATTGACAGCCTGGAGAAAGAAGAGTCCATTCACCTGCAGCAACACGGCCTAGGCCCGGGCCGCAAAGTGGGCTGCGGCCTGTTCCTACCTCATAAGGGTATTGACGCAGTCCGGCAGTCACAGGAAAAATAAAACCACTGTTGAGTTAACTGCTGACATAAAGGCAAGCAAGAATTGTCAGGTGAGGAGTGAAGTTATGGCAATTAACATTGATGGTAAGGAAATCGAAACAACGGACTCCGGTTTTCTGGTTGACATTGGAGACTGGAGCGAAGAGGTGGCGAGCATAATTGCCCAGCAGGAAGGTCTTGAGCTGACAGACCGGCACTGGGACGTCATCAATTACCTCAGGGATGAGTTCATCCACAACAACGAAAACCTGCCCAATACCCGGAACATGGCCAAGGCCATGGCCAAGGCCTGGGGAGAAAAGAAATTGAATGCCAAGGTCCTGTACGACCTGTTTCCTGGAAACCCCAGCAAGCAGGCAGGTCGTATTGGCGGGTTACCCGAGAGCCGGCGCAAGGGCGGGTATTGATTCTGGCCCGGTCGTGCGACGCCCCATGCCTGCACCCATTAGGGAATACAGACAGCGGGCCGCCGGGCTACTAGCGTATGCAGGCGGATGTGAACAGAATGAGGATTCGACGTGAGTTCCAAACAGGAAAAGATCCAGAAACTGCTTGAGATGCAAAAGAAATTCATAGAACTCGAGCAAAGCGGGAAATTGACGGCCGAAAGCTATTGGCTGCCAGAGAAAGGGTCAGAGCTCGACGGCTTCAAAGAAGAGTATTCGAAGGTCGCCATGGATGTGGTGGACGATGCTCACGAGGAAGTAGGCTCCAAACCCTAGCCGATTTTTCAAAAAGCCGTTTCTGTATCCGTTCCAGGCCGCAAGAAGGCCAGCTTGGTACGGAATTCCACCTCCGCATCATTAGATCATGCAAACCTGGCCCTCGGTCCTGTTCCCACGGGGTCCCTCATTTCAGACTGCACTCCACATGCGCACTAGGTTGAGGTACACGTTGTCAATGCGTCGGCTATCCTCGGAATCAGGGGCCTTGCGCAACATTTTCTCACGGGCCTTGCCGAGTTGATAAAGCAGGTCGCGTTGTTCGTAGCTTCGCACCAGGCTCTGCACCCAAGTCACAGCCACCAGACGCTCACCGCTCGTTACCGGGATCACCTGATGACGTGTCGAGGCAGGATACAACACGGCGTCACCCGCCGGGCACTTGATCGGCTGACGTCCAAAGGGCGTGCTAATCACCAGTTCCCCGCCTTCGTATTCATCGGGCGAATTCAAAAATACGGTAATGGCAATATCCGAGCGATACCGGTTTTCCTCTCCCATCACAGGATCGTCCATGTGTTCTCCATACGCCATGCCCTTGCCGTACCGCACGTAAAAGGGCACCGCAATGCGGTGTGGGAGTGCCGCAATCTTATACTCGGGATGGCGTACCAGATTGCCCATCACAATGTGGTTAAGCTCTGAAACCGTTTGTTTGCTACAGACCTCTTCGTTGTTTTTCACCTGCCGGGCAGAAAGCCCGGCAGAAAGTCTGCCGTCCTGGAATTTTGCACTGGCCAGCAATTCACGTACCTGATGAAGTTCCTGGTCGCCGAGAACATGTTTGACTTGTATCACCATTCTTTGAATACTCGGTGCTGGTCGCATTGACATGCAACAAGTCTGCGAAAACTACCCGATGATACTGAAAGTCACAATCGATGAGAAAACCTTTTCCCTGCGCGTCGATCATGAAATGACGCAGGACGCTCAGGATATATTCCAGAAAATGGATTCGGATATGGACCGGGGCTGGCAAATGAGCCGTACCTGGGTGGATTGTCCCAACGACCTGCAACGCTGCCAGATTGCGGCTGACAAGATGCTGACCGCGATACAGCAGGAGAGAACGGCAACTGTAGGGCTGATGGCAGCCTACATCGTGGACAGGATGCCTGGGATTCAGGCCCTCGACATTGACACTTCGGGTGACATGACACTAACCGAGCTTGTCATGAGCTGACCTGCCAAATCGGCCTTTTGAGTCCGGAACAACGATGCATGAACATACCGAATGTTATGTAGCGCATGGCTGGCAGAGATAGTGCTTAAGTTATATTCTCGTGCCCGGAAATTTCCTTATAATCGGGTACTCTTATTTGCCAGATAGATTCAAATCGGCCCGAACCACCGGGGTTAGGACGCCTGTTTTGGGAGGTAGTGGATAATGGAAGAAAAGCTCACTTTTCGACGCTATGAGGATGGCGACCATGTCACGACGCAATGGAGCAAGGACGTTGTGCAAAACGGGTTGTCTGAAATCTGTCCCACATACATACACAGGACCCCTCCGTGTCAGGCAAGTTGCCCCTCCGGCCATGATATTCGCGGCTGGCTGTCAATTGTCCGGGGCATTGACAAACCCGTAGGCGATATGACCTGGCAGGAACATGCCTTTCGTCGCATGACCTTGTCCAACCCGTTCCCATCCGTGATGGGGCGTGTATGTCCTGCCCCGTGCGAAGACGGCTGCAACCGCAATGAAGTAGAAGAAGCCGTGGGTATCAATGCCGTGGAACAGTATGTAGGTGACTGGGCTTTGCAGCAGAACCTGACCTATTCGGTACCCGAGCAGGACAGCGGCAAGAAAGTTGCAATTGTCGGTGGTGGATGCGCGGGCCTGACCGCGGCGTATTTCCTGCGCCAGAAAGGGCATGCCTGCACAATTTTTGATGAATACGACCAGCTTGGAGGCATGATGGTATTTGGTATCCCGGGATACCGTACACCGCGATCCGTGCTGGAGGGTGAGATCAATCGAATCATCGACATGGGTGTGGAGGTCAAGCTAAACACCCGGGTCGGCACGGATGTCTCAGTCAAAGAACTGGAACGCGATTACGATGCGGTGTTCTGGGGTATTGGCGCGGTTTCTGGAAAGACATTGCCGATCCCGGGAGGCGATGCTCCGAATGTCGTGGACGGCATGTCTTACCTGCGCGCATTCAACGAGGACCGCCTGAAATACATCAGCGGCCGAATACTGGTAATCGGTGCAGGGGATACGGCAATGGACGTGCTGGCTGTGGCCAGACGTATCGGCAACATCCACAGCGTCACCCAAAAAGACCGTCCGGAAAGCGTGATCCTGGGACACACGGTGCATGATGTGGCGAGCGTGGCCAAGCGTACGGGAGCCGATGTTTGGGTCGTCTACCGGCGTCCGATCTCGGATGCTCCTGCGACCAAGCATGAACTCGATGCTGTGATTCGTGAGGGTGTAGAAATACATGACGGGCTATCGCCAGTTGAAGTGATCAAGGATGAGAATGGCAGGGCCAAGGCGCTTCGAGTGGTTCCAGTAGAGCTTGTCGATGGTAAGTTGCAACCCAAGGAAGGCGAGGAATTCGATATCGAATGCACCCTGATCGTCAGTGCGACCGGTCAAACCGGTGACTATACGGGAATCGAGGAATTCGATAACGGGTGGGGATTGATGGATGCAGACAAGGTCTATCAAGTGGTGGACAAACCCGGACATTTTGTGGCTGGAGATGCCGTCAACCCGCACCTCCTCACCACAGCCATTGGCCAAGCCTCAATCGCAGCAGAAGGCCTGCACCATTATTTGATGGACCAGGAAATCCCTTCACGTCCGAAAATTGACACCCATCATTTCAAGCTCCTAGAAGAGCTGCGCGTGCGCGAACTCGAGCCCACAGCCTATGAGTCCCACGAGGCTTGGGGCAC
>VXPJ01000114.1 GCA_009839635.1 Pseudomonadota bacterium | reverse complement strand
AGCCGGAGACTTCTTTTTGACTGCTGTTTTCCGAGTTACCGTTTTTTTGGCAGCACGTTTTTTGGCCGGTGCCTTTTTTTGGGCAGCTGCCTTTTTCCTGGTGGTTGGTCTTTTCTTTGGCTGGCTCTTGCGCTTGGCCGCAGTCTTCTTTTTAGCCGGTACCCTGCGAGCGGTTGCCTTTCTGGCAACAGTACGTTTTCCGGCAGCCGATTTTTTCCTGCTTGCGGCTTTTTTTCGACTGGCTGTTTTTTTAGCGACCATGGGACTCTCGGTTAAAACCAAGCGCCTAGATACCAGATAATAAGCTGTCTGGCAAGAACTCTTGGCATTGAAATTTTTTGCGGCAAATGGATTGCCGGTGTAGCCGGATGGATCGCTTAAAAATTATTCTACGCGGGCAGAGAGACGCCCCTTGGCCAGTTGAACCTGGATTCTTTCGTCTGGACTGGCCTTGGAGGCATCGCGCAGTATCTGGCCGTTTTTCTCCCGTGTCACGATGGAATAGCCACGTTTCAGGGTGGCGTTCGGACTTGCCGTATCAAGCGTACGGGCAAGCGCTTCCAGTTGGTGCTCCTCGTGTTCCTTTTTGACACGTACCAGGTGGTTCAGGCGTGTATGCAGGTGTGTCAGCTGAATTCGGGATTTATGGATCTGCAGTTCAGGCGACAGCCTCCCAAGCCGGGCGTGCAGACTGATCAGTGCATTGTCCTGATAGGAATGTTTGAGTTTTGCCGCATTTTCGGCACGTCTTGCCAGCTCGACAAGAAGTTGCCTGTTCCGTTGTACGGTCAGTTTGGGGTGCAGGTGTTCAAGCCGTTGCCTCATCCAGTCAAGAGTCTGGTGCAGGTTACCTGCAGCCGTGTGGACCAGGTAAGTCATGGATTCGCGAAGCTGCTCCAGGGTTTCAAGGATTTCGGCGGCATCCGGTACGACAAGTTCGGCTGCCGCCGAAGGTGTCGGTGCACGCAGGTCCGCTACAAAATCGGCGATCGTGAAATCGACTTCATGCCCGATGCCGGTCACCACCGGCAGTTTGGAAGCAAAAATGGCGCGTGCCACGGATTCTTCGTTAAAAGACCAGAGATCCTCGATCGAGCCGCCCCCCCGTGCCAGAATAATGACATCTCCATCCTTGCGTCGGTTGATTGTCTGTATGGCGTCGACCACGGCGGGTGCTGAAGCCTCTCCCTGTACCGGAATGGCGTAGACCCGTACAAAGAGCGGGGGAAACCTGCGAGCCAAAACACTGAGAATGTCCCGTATTGCAGCCCCGGTGGCCGAAGTGACAATGCAGAGTGTGGCGGGGAAACCCGGCAGTGCCTGCTTGTGTGCAGCACGGAACAGCCCCTCTTCGCTGAGCCTTCCTTTGAGTTCTTCATACCTGCGCTGCAAGATCCCGACACCGGCTTCTTCCATGTGTTCAACGATCAGCTGGTATTGCCCGCGCGGCTCGTACAAAGTGACACTCGCCCTGACCAGAACATGCATTCCGTCGCCAGGCTCGAAAGGCAGCGAGCGGTTGGCCCGGCTGAACATCACGCCGCGCACCTGTGCATGCTCGTCTTTGAGCGAGAAATACAAATGCCCGGATGCCGGCCGAGCGACATTGGAAAGTTCTCCTTCCAGCCATACCTGAGGCAGGTTTTGCAGCAGCAGATGCTTTACTTCCCGGTTGAGCTGGCTGACGGAGTACACCCGTCTTTCTGCGGTACCGGAAACGGAAGGTGGGTGATCCGTGTCGGATGGATGGACCATTTTGTCTGAAACAGGATTGTAGTCAGTTAATGCTAAAGTGAGTTTACCGCGAAATAGGCAGTCCCTATAATAAACCGCCCCTTAAGGCGCAGGACAAGTTATGCAAATCAAATACGACGCGTTGACATTTGATGATGTTTCCCTAATCCCGGCCCACTCCAGCGTATTACCGCGCGACGTCGATCTCAAGACGCAACTGACCCGCGAGATTTCCCTCAACATCCCATTACTTTCTTCAGCCATGGATACGGTGACCGAAGGCCGCCTGGCGATAGCGCTGGCCCAGGAAGGTGGACTCGGTGTGATCCACAAAAACCTGCCGATCGCGGGCCAGGCGGATGAGGTTCGCATGGTCAAGAAGTTTGAAAGCGGTGTCATCAAGGATCCAATCTGCGTAGACCCCGACAGCAGCATAGGGGAAGTGCTCGAACTGACCCGGGAGAAAAACATATCAGGGGTTCCGGTGGTCGTGGGTGAGTCGCTCGTCGGCATAGTCACCAGCCGGGATTTGCGATTTGAAACCCGCAGGGATGAGCCCGTGTCCAAGATCATGACTCAACGGGAGCGCCTGGTCACCGTCAAGGAAGGTGCCGGAACAGAAGAAATCCAGGGCCTGCTGCATGAGCACCGTATCGAGAAGGTCTTGGTGGTCAATGATGATTTCGAGCTGCGGGGACTGATCACGGTGAAGGACATTCAGAAGTCGACGGATTTCCCCCACGCCTGCAAGGACGGGGAAGGGCGCCTGCTGGTCGGTGCGGCCGTGGGCGTGGGGCCTGATACGGATCTGCGCGTTGAAAAGCTCGTGCAGGCGGGCGCGGATGTCATCGTGGTGGACACCGCGCATGGACATTCCCAGGCAGTATTCGACCGTGTTCGCTGGATCAAGGAAAATTGTCCCGGAATCCAGGTGATTGGCGGCAATATTGCAACCGGCGAGGCGGCGAAAGGCCTGATCGAGGCGGGTGCAGATGCAGTGAAGGTAGGGATCGGACCCGGTTCCATCTGTACGACCAGAATCGTGGCGGGGGTGGGGGTTCCACAGATCAGTGCGGTGAACAATGTCCACCAGGCGATCCAGTCCGAAGTCCCGATCATTGCTGATGGCGGCATACGCTATTCGGGAGATGTTGCCAAAGCCATTGCGGCAGGTGCCCATACGGTCATGATCGGTGGCTTGTTCGCGGGTACCAAAGAGGCACCGGGTGAGGTTGAGCTCTACCAGGGGCGCTCGTACAAGACCTATCGCGGCATGGGCTCCCTGTCCGCGATGCAGATGGGGTCCGGGGATCGCTATTTCCAAGGTGAGGACTTCACCAAAGGAAAATACGTGCCCGAGGGAATCGAGGGGCGCGTGCCGTATAAAGGGATCGTGCTCGCCATCATCCAGCAACTTCTGGGTGGTCTGCGTTCCAGCATGGGATATGTCGGGTGTACCGACATCGAGGAGATGCGCACCCGACCTGAATTTGTGAGGATCTCCTCGGCCGGGATACGCGAGAGCCATGTCCATGATGTGACCATCACCAAGGAAGCTCCCAATTACCATCTTGAATGACAGCCGAGTTGTCAGGACATGGTCGCCTACAGTTTTTTGATGACAGGCAATGACTGACATCCGGGCAGACCGGGTTCTGATCCTCGATTTCGGATCCCAGTACACACAACTGATCGCAAGACGGATTCGTGAGATCGGTACCTATTGCGAAATTTTCCCCTGGGATGCATCCAGGGAGAAAATCGCGGCTTTCCATGCAAAAGGCATCGTGTTGTCAGGGGGGCCGGACTCCGTTGCAACAGATTCTGCCGTGGATGCGATCGCGCCGGTCCTGGAACAGGGCGTCCCGGTATTGGGTATCTGTTACGGCATGCAGGTCATGGCCAAACAGATGGGGGGCGAGGTCGAGGTTTCAGGTCAGCGGGAATTTGGCTATGCCCAGGTGCAGGTGGAGGCTAACTCCGAGTTGCTGGAGGGCATCAGTGACAACAAAATGCAAAACGGCCTCAATATTCTTGATGTCTGGATGTCACACGGGGACCGTGTCGTAAAGCTGCCAGACGGATTCGAAGTGATTGGCAGCAGCGCGGGTTCGCCGATTGCTGCAATTGCCAATGAACGGGACAAGTTGTTCGGTTTGCAATTCCACCCGGAAGTCACCCATACCAGACAGGGCAAACAGATCCTGGAGCGGTTTGTCAACAGGATTTGCGGTTGCGGGACTAGCTGGACGGCTGCAAATGTCATTCACGAGTCGGTGGACCAGGTTCGCCACCAGGTCGGTTCTGACCGGGTTTTGCTGGCCTTGTCCGGCGGCGTGGACTCGTCCGTGGTCGCGGCGTTGCTAAGCAGGGCCATTGGCGATCAGCTCACCTGTATTTTTGTCGACACGGGCCTTTTGCGGCTTCATGAAGGTGATCAGGTGATGCAGGCGTTTGCCGGATACCCAGGAATAGATGTGATCCGTGTAAATGCCGGACAGCAGTATTTCGATGCACTTGAAGGTATTGCAGACCCGGAGCAGAAACGGGTCATCATCGGCAATCTTTTTATCAAGATCTTCGAGGCCGAGGCAAAAAAAATCAGCAACGTGAAATGGCTTGCACAGGGAACTATATATCCGGATGTCATTGAATCGGCGGGCGCTGCAACCGGGAAAGCGGATCTGATCAAGTCCCACCATAATGTTGCGGGCCTGCCGGAGCAAATGGATCTGAAACTCGTCGAGCCCCTGAAGGAACTGTTCAAGGATGAAGTCCGCAAGATCGGCTTGGAACTCGGACTGCCTCGCGAGATTGTTTTTCGCCATCCCTTCCCGGGCCCCGGACTGGGGGTGCGCATTCTGGGTGAGGTCAAGCCGGAATACGTGCAGATACTGCAGCGGGTGGACGACATTTTCATTCACGAATTAAGAAAAGACGACCTGTATGACCAGGTTGCCCAGGCCTTCGCCGTGTTCCTGCCTGTGAAGTCCGTGGGCGTGATGGGCGATGGCAGGAAGTATGACTACGTAGTTGCCTTGCGTGCTGTTGAAACGACGGATTTCATGACCGCACGCTGGGCCCGGTTGCCAGACGATTTTCTGGATCATGTCTCAAGGCGTATCATCAACGAAGTGCCCGGAATCTCCAGGGTTACCTACGATATCTCAGGCAAGCCCCCGGCTACTATTGAATGGGAATAAAGTAAGGAGATGCACCGAACCCGGATTGGAGGAGAGGATTACGGCAGCGTCCGGGCGCTTCTTCTTGAGTGAATGTGGCGGTATTCCTGGCTATTATCACGCCAAAAAATTATTTAATATGGCGTGAATAAATGCTAGAATCACGCCATGAGATGGATATGGCAACACTCTGACTGGCCAGATTTTTACCATGACAAGCGTGCGCTTGAAGGTCGGGAGCTTGAATTTCGCATAAACTCCGAGCGCTTGGCTGGCAGCTTTGATGCGCTCCCCATGGTGTCTCAAAAGGATGCCATGATCGACTTGATGCTTTCCGAAGCTATCAAAACCAGCGCCATTGAGGGAGAGGACCTGGACAGGGAATCGGTCAGGTCATCGCTGCTTTCTCTGATCACATCGGATACTCTGCCGGACAACTCAGACCAGAAAGCAGCGGGAGCTGCTTCGCTGCTGGTGGACGTTCGCAAGAACTGGCAAACATCCCTGACACATGAACTGCTGGGCAAATGGCAATCCATGGCCATCCCGGAACAGCGCTATACACCTGTTCTGCGAGGTGCATACCGCAACGATCCTTCGCCAATGCGGATAGTGAGCGGGCCTTACGGACGGGAAAAAGTTCATTATGAAGCCCCACCGGCAATTCAGGTGCCTGATGAAATGTCGAAATTCCTCGAATGGTACAACCGGACCAGCCTTTCGAACGGTAACAAGATTCTATCCGGGATTGCCAAAGCAGGCATTGCACACC
>VXPJ01000089.1 GCA_009839635.1 Pseudomonadota bacterium | reverse complement strand
ACACGCGTAAGATCGTCGGCAGCGTCAGATGTGTATTATAGTCAGGCTCAAACACCGTGCCTGATTTTTCCACACGTGCTGAAATACTGTCCCGAGTCGTGCCTGGAATGTCCGAGGTGATGAAACGCTCTTCGCCGAGGAGCGCATTGACCAGGGTTGATTTCCCCACATTGGGCCGACCGGCAATGGCCACCCGGATTACTGCCTGATCACCATTCACAGGGGGGGCGGGTTGTACAGGATAATCGGAATCCAGTGCGGAAAAAACTTCCTCAACCCCTTTGCCGGTTTTTGCCGAGACCTCAAAGACCTCTCTTGCACCCAGTTGGAAAAAATCACCCGCCAACAGATGCGCAGGCTTCAGGTCTGCCTTGTTGACCAGTACGAACACCTTTTGGTCCAGCTGCCTCAATTCGGCAAACACCCGCTCATCCTGCGGGACAAGCCCCTGTGGACCGTCTACCAGAAAAAACACGATGTCTGCTTCTCCCACCGCTTGCCAGGCCTGGGATGCGATCATGTGTGGAAGATCTTCTGTGCGATCAGGATGTTGCAGCGGTTCTATGCCCCCCGTATCAATGACGATATAGCGGTCGCCGAACCGGCGTGTCACTCCATAGATCCGGTCCCGGGTCAGCCCTGGACGATCCGCGACCAGCGCGTCCTTGGTTCGCGTCAGAAAATTGAATAATGTTGACTTGCCAACATTCGAGCGCCCGACGAGGGCAATTACTGGCTTCACTGGATGTTACGATTGCGAACGATAAGAGGCTATTGTAAAGAAAGAACTTTGTGCTTTGCATCCTCATCCGTGCAAAACCGCCCTTTCGCCATGAATTCCGGCAGTCCCTCCGGCTGGACCGCTCTGGATCAGGGTTGCTGCAATACCGTAAACGAGCCGTTGTCTGCCAGCACACAGACACGCTGACCGATAATGACCGGCACACTGTCGATCGCGTCACGAGCCACCCTGTGTCTTCCTACCAGTCTACCGTCTTTCTTGGACAGCCAATGTAGATACCCATCGTAGTCACCCACTACTATGTAGTCTCCGACCGGTACAGGAACCGTAAGCGAGCGGTACAGCAGCTTGTCCTGCCGCCACAGAGTAGCCCCTGTCGTTCGGTCAAGCGCCCAGACACCGTCGTTGGTACCGATCACATATACACGGGATTCATCTGCGCCCACGCCGGTATGGGAAGCCAGATCACGGGCCCACTTGACTCTGCCTGTGAGCATGTCCACGGCTACAGTGCGGCCATTGAAATTGGCTGCATAAACCTCGTCATCCTGAAACGCGATCTCCCCATCGATGTCGGCGATGCGTTCCAGTTCCGAGCGACCGCTCGGGAAGGATACCGTGGCTCTCCACCGCTCCTCTCCGTCCAGCAGGCTGAATGCCACCAGTTTGCCATCGTCAAAGCCGACCAGCACGACACTGCCAGCAACCCTCGGCTGGCTTGCACCCATCAGGGTCAAAGGCGGAGAGCTTCGGCTTGCACGCCATGCAACACTGCCATCGCCGATGTCGAGTGCATGGATCGTACTGTCACTGGTGCGTGCAACAATCACCCCGTGCCTGACTTGTGACAGTGCCAGTACCTCGCTGCTGAGCAAAGTGCGCCACTTCTCCTTGCCGTCAGCGAGATCCAGTGCAATCACCAGGCCATTCTCGGTGCCTACAGCGAGTATTTGCTCGCCTCCGTTAACCCCGCCCGAAATCGTCTCCTGCAATTTCACCGACCAGATGCGTTTTCCATCAATCAGTTGCCAGGCTTCAACACGATTGTCCGCACCGGCAAGATAAACCAGCCCATCAGCAATATGCGGCTGCAGCCTGGAATACATCATTTCCGAGGCACCTACCGAATCGCTCCACAATTTCTTCAGACGCAGACTCTCCGAACCCAGATTCGTCAGCGCGGTAGGGGCCTGAGGGTCTTCCTCGATGCCAATCCATTTTTTGGGTGCACTCAACAGACCCCCTGCGCCGCCGCACCCGGAGAGCAGCAGGCAACAGATGAATGCCGTCAAGGCATATGTTTTTGCAGGGTAGTTGTACAACATGTGAGACAAGTAGGTCGTCCTAGCTTCCCAGGTCATCCCGCTTCATCTGCAGGAATTCCACGCCGCTTGCACGGGCAGACTCCAACGCCAGATCGTAGGCATGTTTTGCTTGCTCGGGCTCACCCTGGAGAATCAGGATGTCGCCCTGGATTTCATGCACTAGCGAGCGATACCCCTCAGAAAATTCCTCATTGATCACAGCTTGCGCATCATCCAGTTTCCGGTCTGCCACCAAAACCCGTGCCAGCCGGATGCGGGCAACATCGCGTATGGACGGTCGAGCACTGTGCCTGATGGCCCAGCGCAGACTTTCGGCAGCTGCGTTCAAATCTCCTCCTTCAGCTTGCACCTTGGCTTCATGCAGCGTGGCCAGTACCGCATAGGGCGTGGATGCATACTCGGTTCGAAGTGTCTCGGCCTGTTCCTGAAAAGAAGCCACATCACCGGCAATCATGAATTCCTGTACGGATGCGAAGATATCGGAGGCATTCATCGCCTGTTTTTCCTGATACCAATCCCAGCCGCGCCATCCACCCAACGCGCCCACACCCAGCAACGCCCCGATGATCACTGCCGTGCCATTTTCTTTCCACCAGCTTTTCAGCGCTTCAACTTGCTGTTCTTCAGTTTCGTATTGGGCCATGACTGTCGTACCGCTACGTTCCAAGGTATGCGTTCAGGTACGACACCAGGTTTTCCTGGGGTACCGATTCCTGTTCACGCTCTTCCCGTAAAAACTTGATCCCCACCGTGTCGTCCCTGATCTCGTCCTCAGCCAAAATGATTGCAAGTTTAGCATTCGACTTGTCGGCGCGTTTCATTTGTGTCTTGATACTGCCTCCCCCGCAGTTGACAACCATGGACAGCGAAGGCAACTGATCACGAAGCCGGCTTGCAAGCTGCATCCCCACAGGCACCGCCTGCTCACCGACCAGCACAAGGTAGGCATCGATCTCCATGCCGGGAGTGCGGGCTCCCTCCAGCAGGACCATAATCCTTTCAAGACCCACTGCAAATCCTGCCGCAGGATACGGTTTTCCACCGAGTTGCTCAACCAGGCCATCATAGCGCCCCCCTGCACAAATGGTTGCCTGTGACCCCTGTTCCGGGACTGTCCATTCAAACACCGTCTTGCTGTAGTAATCCAGTCCCCGGACCAGATGCGGGTTGATGTCATAGTCGATTCCTGCTGCATCAAGCAGTTCTTGCAATCCCTCGAAATGCTCTGCCGATTCCGGGTCCAGATACTCCGTCAGGCCGGGGGCATCGCTGATGATTTCAGTCAATTCCGGGTTTTTGCTGTCCAGAATTCGCATGGGGTTGGCCTGCAGACGTTGTTTTTCCAGGCCATCCAGTTGCTGCTCATGCTGCCGGAAATATTCAACCAGTGCTGCACGATAATGCTGTCGTGCCTGCAGCGTACCGAGGCTGTTTATCTGCAGCGACGTGCTCGGCAGGATGGCGAGTCTCTGCCACATGTGCCAGCACATGATGATCAGCTCTGCATCGATATCCGGCCCGGCAAGCCCGAACGTTTCAGCTCCACACTGGTGAAACTGCCGGTAACGCCCCTTTTGCGGGCGCTCGTGACGGAAAAAGGGGCCTCCGTACCAGAGTCGTGCAGGTTGCCCATACAGCATGCCCTGCTGCAATGCAGCCCGCACACAACTTGCAGTGCCTTCCGGCCGCAGGGTAAGACTGTCCCCGTTACGATCCTCAAAGGTGTACATTTCCTTTTCCACAATGTCCGTGACCGTGCCCAGCGACCTGCGAAACAATTCGGTGTGTTCGAGAACGGGAAGACGGATTTCCTGGTATCCGTACTGTTGCAGCACGGCCTGCAGGGTCTGCTCAAGACTGCGTAACACGCCACTGGCGGGCGGTATCACGTCATGCATTCCGCGAATCGATTGAATCCGCTTGGACATCATTTCTTCCCCGTTGCCTGAATGAAAGTGGGGACTCAGTTCACCAAACTGCCGGCCACCTTGAACCGGGACGTGCGATCACTCTGGTGAAACCTGGAATGATCAAAGCGTTTCCCGTCAATGTGGATGACCACACCGGGCGAGTTGCCGAGCAGCACCTCAAACGGTGCCTTGCCTTCGATTTCCAGGGCAGCTCCAGACCACATCAGGTCCCAATGAAGCAATTGCATGTCAGCGTCCCGAATCTCAATCCAGCAGTCGTCCATAAAGGTCATCGTCAAAACTTCCAGATTCCCATCTGATACAGGCTGTCCATCTGTCACCGGACGTTGTTCTGCCCCCTGCACACTCTCTTCATCAGGTGGCCCGACCTGCCCGGCACCGTTGGCCTCAGCAACCGGTGTACCCTGAGTTTGAGGATTCTCAACCGATTCAGGTATTCTTGCATCGGCAACTTCTGATGCCCCCGAGACTTCAGGAACTTCAGATACCTCTGGAGCTTCAGATGCACTCGGTGCCTCCGGTACTGCTGATGCCTCTGACACCTCTGGAGCCACCTCTGGAACTTCTTCCTGACTCGCCAGCGACTCACCTGGAACTTCTGCCAATCCGGGCGGCTGTACAGAAGGTTGCGGATCAGGAACCTGCAAGAACACATACACCCCTGCAAGGACAATGACCGCAGCTGTCGTCCACAAGACGGCTGCCCCACGTCTTTTGTCCGGGCGCGATGGTGGTTGGTGCTCGGGTTCTGCAGGGTACTGCTCATTGTAATTCCGTATCAACTGCCCGGCATCCAGGCCGACCAGCTTGCAATACGTATGCAGGTAGCCACGCACATATGTCGGTCCGGGAAGGTTAGCAAAGTTGTCTTCCTCCAGCGCCTGGATCGTGCTGACCATCAAGTTCATCTGCCCGGCGATCTCTTCCTGGCTGAGACCTACCTGATCGCGTGCATCAGCCAACACAGAGCCAATGGTCTCCTCACGCTTTTGGGGATCCTGCTGCATTACAACGCGTCCGTTACCCTCCTGTACCTTTCCGGCACAAAATGAACAGCCTGAAATCAACCTCGCGAAAAAATTTCATGTTCCGCAAAGAAAAACTTTATTTCTCGTTTGGCATTTTTCTTACAGTCCGAACCATGCACCGCATTTCTGGTGGTCGAGGTCGCATATTTTGCACGTATTGTTCCTGGCCTGGCTTCACCAAACGTCGTGGGTCCCATCACTTCGCGATAACGGGTAATCGCATCCTGGGCCTCCAATACCTGTACGACCACAGGGCCGGAGGTCATGAACTCCACCAGATCCTCGTAAAACGACTTGCCCTGATGAATTTCATAGAAATCACCTGCCTGCACCCGGCTCATTCTCAACATTTTTGCGGCAACAATCAATAAACCCGCTTTTTCTATGCATGTCTCGATTTCCCCAATCAAGTTCTTCCGTACAGCATCTGGTTTTATAATGGATAAAGTGCGTTCCTTTGCCATGAGCGACATTCCCGAATCTAATTAAAATTGAACAAAGCGGTTTTCTTTGGTGTGCAGCAGACTTTAGAGAGGCGGGGGAGATTACTGGCAGTCAGTCACGTTCATCAAGCCATGCCATCTGGATGGCTTCAAGAATGCGTTCATTGGATGTCTCTGGATCATCGGCAAAATCCTCCAGCGCACAGATCCATTCGTGCAGGTCTGTGATCCGGATGTAGTGGGGGACTATATCAGGATGCGC
>VXPJ01000033.1 GCA_009839635.1 Pseudomonadota bacterium | reverse complement strand
ACTAACCAAGGGGCCATCAAGATCGTGGCCAAAGGCATGACTGCCATGAGGATCCCCGCGATCCCGCTGTCGACGGTTTGCTGCCCCCAGCTGATCAGGTAAAACGGCAGGCAGTTGCCAAAGATGGCCAGGGCAATGATCAGTGGCCAGATGGTGCGCAGGAAACCGAAAGACTCCTTCCTGATGAGGGCTAGCGACAGCAGCAGCACGGCGGCGATGGCAATTCGCCCGGCCGTCACCGTGACGGGCAACAGTTCCTGCACGGCCAGCTTGGTCAACATGAAGGCACTGCCGTACATCGCGGTCAGGGCCGCAAGGCCCAGCCAGTCCAGCGGTGTCGCATGCTGCATGGCCGATTACCTGCGCAGGCTGGCGCCACCCGGTGTTCTTTCACGTTCCCTGATGCCTTCCATGCCCGCCAGTATAGGGACAGTCGTCAGGGGCTGCATCCATGCCCGGTCTGCATGCCCTTGAATCCGGAAGCCGGAACAGCCGAGCGGCAAGGATTCGGGTACACTGATGCAACTTTTATCCGGAGCAAGTCCAGGAGTCGCATGCGCGCACGCGCAAGCCGTGGCAAAGAGATCATCTCATGATACGTGAAGTCGGTCTGATCGCCCTGATCATCGGGCTCTGGTTCGGGATTCGCTGGCTGGTCAGGCAGCCCAGGCAGGTGCAGTGGAAATGGATGGCCGGGCTAGCCGTGATCGTTCTGCTGGGCCTTGCGGCCACCGGCAGGCTGCACTGGATCTTCGCGCTGGTTGCGGCCATCGTACCGTTTATCCGTCGCATGCTCGGACTGATCAGCTACCTGCCGATGCTGAAAGGCTTGCTGCACCGGTTCCGGGATCCACCTCCCGATTTTTCCTTCAATCGACAGGCCAGCATGGAAACGCGTTTCCTGAAGGTTGAACTGGACCCGGCATCCGGCAAACTGTGCGGCGAGATCAGGCAAGGACTTCACCAGGGGAAAAAGCTGGAGGATCTGTCCCAGTCCGAACTCACCGCCCTGCTCCAGGAATATTCCCGCCAGGACCCTCAGTCGGCCCAGCTGCTGGCAGCCTACCTGCAGCGTTCGGGACATACCGGCTGGCAGGACCACTACGGACAGGACAATGCAAGGCGCAACCGCGCAGGAGATCGTGGCACGATGTCCCGGCAGGAAGCCTATGCGATACTTGGCCTCGATGAGGGTGCCTCGGAGAACGAGGTCATCGAAGCGCACCGCCGATTGATACAGAAACTTCATCCGGACCGGGGAGGCAATGATTACCTGTCCGCCAAGATCAACCAGGCCAAGGCCCGGCTGCTGGGCTAGGCCACAGGGACTGTCATGATGCTGCAACGTGTGATGTTCTGGAGAAAGAAAGCCCGGGAGCAAAAGCCCGCTCCTGTGCCTGAAAAAACCCAGGAGCGACTCAGCACCCCCACAAACAGCTCCGTCTATGGCGGAATGGGAGTTCTGGAAATGAAGCTGCGCATGGAGCTGATCGTCGATCAGAAGATCTCCTCCGCGAAGGACATGCTGATACCGGCCAAGCAACTGGCCGAACATGCCAAGGCTGACCAGGACCGCTTTCTGGAATCTGCCGAGAAGCTCTCTGCGACCAGCGTCGAACTGGCCTACGACTTCTGCCGTCTTGCGCCACCGAGCCTGCAGCTTGTCGACGAGGCACACTGGGATGGCTGGCTCGTCCTGTTGCAGGAAATCTACACTGCAGATGGCGCCAAGGCAGCCGTCGAGGCGATGAATAACGTGGACCAGTTTGTTCAGTCCATTACCCATGCCCCGGGCAGTGTTTCCCTGGACAAAATCTCGCGCATCCTAGAGAGCTTTATCACAGGCCTCAATGGCAGAAAGCTCGGCATCGAGCAAGGCGCCTCCTTCTACACCGACACCGAGATCATCCGATTGCCGGAACTGCTGACCGAGTTTGACCGCTACGAGGACAATTTTGCCCTGTACAAGGCCATGGCCGTGCACCAGTGGGCACAGGCCTGGTTCGGCACGTGGACGCTGAACATCGGTGCTTTCCTGGGAATGTACCAGGACCCGGAACGTGCGCAGGCGCTGTTTCACAAGCTTGAAACCATCCGCCTGGATGCCTGTGTCGCGCGTGAACTGCCAGGCATATCCCGGGTCATGAAAGATTTCAGTCCGCAAGTGGATGCAGGAGCCTTGTCAAAGAATTGGCAAAATGCGCTGCGCAGACTTCAGGAAGCGGATATGACTGTACAGGACACGATATTTTTCCTCGAAGCCGTGTACAAGGACAAGGCAGTCCCCGAGGACAAGCCTTACCAGGGCAACCTGAATCCCAGGGACGCCTGGACGGTGCGAGAGGCACGGGTGCAGCGGGAGAAGCGAAGCCTTGAAAACCGTCTCATCGATCTCCAGCGCGAGCTCGAGAAATACAGCGACGATTTGCCGGACGAAAAGCAGGATCGCCACAAGGCCGGTTTCACCGTAGAGGAGATTGAGGGTGAAGCTCCTGCGGACGGGCGCAAGATCGAGTTGCAATACGGCGGGGACCCCATCGAGATTCCGGAGAACATACAGCAACTCCTGGAATCCATTTCGCAGGATCTCGGCAACATCCCGGATGATTACCTGCAAACCGAAGCACCGGATCCATATCAGGATGAGGCGTCGTCTGGCCCGCCACCACAGGCCGCATCCTCACAGGATAGCGAAGCCACCTGGCTCTATGATGAATGGGATCATTCACGTCAGAAATACAGAAAGGAATGGTGTCGGCTGAAAGAGCTTGAAGTGCAGCCCGTACACGATGGCTTCGTATCCAGGACCCTGAACAAGCACAGGGGGCTGCTGAAGCATCTGCACAGAACTTTTGAATCCTTGCGCGAGGACGACCGGCGGATCAAGCGACAGCCCTACGGGGATGACGTGGATCTTGATGCGGTGATCGAGGCCTTTTCGGACACTCGGATCGGTCTTGAAGCCTCGCAGAACCTGTTCACACGCTCACGCAAGGTGGACCGGAACATTGCGGTCATGTTCATGATCGACATGAGCGGCTCGACGGCCGGCTGGGTCAACGAGATGGAACGGGAAGCCCTGGTGCTGCTTTGCGAGTCGCTGGAAATCCTGGGTGATCGCTACTCCATTTACGGATTTTCAGGGTTCACCCACGAACGGTGCGAGCTCTACAGGATCAAGGAATTCGAGGAACCGTACAGTGATCTGGTAAAGGCACGCATCAGCGGCATCCAGGCGCAAGGGTATACCCGCATGGGTGCGGCGGTCCGCCACCTCACGAGCCTGCTCCATCAGGTCGAGGCCCGCACCAAACTTCTGATTGCGTTGTCAGATGGCAGGCCGGACGACCAGGATGGGTATCGGGGTCCTTATGGCATCGAAGATACGCGACGTGCACTGATCGAGGCCAAGTACCTGGGCGTCCATCCCTTCTGTATCACGATCGATGAGGAGGCCATGGATTACCTGCAGCACATGTACGGGCCAGCGAGCTTTACGGTAGTCGACGATGTAGACAAGCTCCCTTATCGGGTCTCGGATATCTACAGGCGAATCGCCTTCTGATGCCATCCGGAATTTGTCACCAGGCCCTGATGTCATGAACAGCAGTCAACGCATGCGGGCTGTACAAAGCCCGGTGATCCCCCTGGTGGGCGCGCTCGCGCGAAAGCACCAGGGCACGGTTTCGTTCGGACAGGGGATCGCATTTTACGGGCCGCCGCCCGAAGTGTCTCGCAGGGTCCGGCAGTGTCTGGAAAATCCTGCCATCAACCGCTACGGGCCGGTTGAGGGGATACCGGAACTTCAGCAGGCGCTGAAACAGAAACTCCGCGCCACAAACTGTATCCGGATTGGCGAGGGCAGCGCCATTGTGGTCACGGCCGGCTCCAACATGGCGTTCAATACGGCCATCCTGGCCACATGCGACCCGGGTGATGAGGTGATCATCCCCCTGCCCTACTACTTCAATCACGAAATGTCGCTGGTGATGGAACGCTGCAAACCCGTCACCGTTTCAACGGACGAGAATTACCATGTGAGACTCAAGGGCATCGAGGCGGCCATCACAGACAAGACCAGGGCCATCGCAACCATCAGCCCGAACAATCCAAGTGGAGCCGTGTACACACGCGAGGAACTGGCTGGCGTAAACGAGCTGTGCCGAAAACATCGCCTTTACCATATCAGCGATGAAGCCTACGAGGATTTCTGCTATGACCGGCACCGGCATTATTCGGCGGCCTCAAACCCCGAAAGCTGTGCCCATACGATTTCCCTGTTCTCATTCTCCAAGGGATACGGGCTGGCGGGCTGGCGGGTCGGGTACATGGTCATTCCGAAAGCGCTGCTGGATGCCGTGAAAAAGATCCAGGACACCATCCTGATCTCCCCGCCCATGGTCTCCCAGCATGCGGCACTCGGTGCGCTGGAGGCAGGTCAGGAGTTCATCAAGTCAAAAAGCGAGCACATGGCACAAAAACGCGATCTGATGCTGGATGGGCTTTCAGGTATCGCCTGTCTGAAAAATGTGCCGGTATCGGAAGGAGCCTTTTACGTGATGCTTGAGCTTGACAGTTCAGCGAAGGACATGGAACTGGTACAGTCACTGGTTACGGAATACGGGGTTGCGACCCTGCCGGGCTCGGCCTTCGGGCTGCAAGAGAGCTGTCACCTCAGGCTTTCGTTCGGAGCCCTTTCGGATGATGAGATTCGCTCCGGTCTCGAACGGCTCAAGAAAGGCCTGAACGCAATTTCGGGCTAGAGCTCCGGATCATTCGGAATTAATGAAGAGTGGTGTGCCAGTATTTTGAAAACGGCATCCTTCTCATGCCCTATGGCAAACGTGAAACGCGCCGGCAAGGTGACAAGCTTGTTGTCTGTGTAACTGAACTCATAGGTACCGGAATACAGGTAAAAGCCGTCGTAAACCCGGGGGTACACTGTGCCCCAATCGACCCGTAGATTGTCTTTCTCAAACAGCTCTTCGAAGTATTCCCCGATCAATTTGGAACTGTCCCGGATAATGTTCGAGAACGTGCCCCACAGGATTGCCTCATCTGAATAAAGACGAATGATATTTTCCAGGTCACCTTGATTGAGAAACCGTTGCCAGTCGTCTAGAACCTGATCTGCTTTCATTACACTTTCTTTTCGTGAAAACCGTATCGATGTTGCACAGACAGGGATGTCAACCGCCGTGCATGGTGTCGGCTGCGGGCAGGATACCTGCTTATGCTGCAAATTTCATGGGCACTGTGGGCATCAATTGAAATTCCGTGTTTCTCCATGCAATACGATTTACCTATATACTTGGCCTGTGCCCATGAAAAATAGGGCTTTCCGGGAGCAAACCCGAAAGCCACCGATTGATATAAAGGACACTCAACTTTCCTGATCGAACCCAATGTACATGCCCCGTCAACTGCCTCTTGCGTTTGCCCTGGTTGTCCTGCTAGTCAGTGCACCTTGTTTCGGTACCAGTGCGCAGATCGTTCCGCTGGATCAGCATGAACGGGCCACCCGGCTGATCACGCATTTCCTGGATAAGTACCACTACAAGGACTTCAGCATTGATGATCTCCTGTCCGCACAAATCCTGGATGCCTACGTCGGCGCACTCGACCCGAATCGCAGCTATTTCCACCAAAAGGACATTGAGAGCTTCGAAGGGTTCAGATTCGACATGGATGATGCATTGAATCACCGAAAACTTGATGCGCCATTTGCAATGT
>VXPJ01000129.1 GCA_009839635.1 Pseudomonadota bacterium | reverse complement strand
CGGTACAGGGGCATGCGCTTCTCAAGTGCCGCGGCCTTGGCCACGGCCAGCGACACCGACAGCAAGGCATTCGCGCCCAGGCGCTGCTTGTTGTCCGTACCGTCCAACTCAAGCATGCGCTGGTCAATGGCATCCTGCTCGAAACAGGATACCCCTACAAGCTGCGGGCGGATTTCGGAATTGACGTTGCCGACGGCCTGCTGCACCCCCTTGCCCGCGTAACGCTTCGGGTCCTTGTCTCTCAACTCGACCGCTTCCAGCGTGCCGGTTGAGGCTCCTGAAGGCACGGCGGCTCGCCCTAGCACCCCCGAGGCCAGCAAAACATCCGCTTCCACGGTAGGGTTGCCGCGCGAGTCGATCACTTCTCTCGCATGCACAGACTCAATCTCGGACATCAGAATTCCTCCTTGCTGATTTCCTATTTCCCTTCAGTATCCATCTCGGCAAAGCCGCGTTGCTTGACCACCTGGTCGATGGCCTGGAGTGCGCCCAGCAGTGCCTCCATCTGGTCCAGTGGCCACGAATTGGGTCCATCGCTCTTGGCCGCCTCCGGGTCGGGGTGGGTTTCCATGAACAACCCCGAGATTCCGCTGGCGACTGCAGCACGTGCGAGCAGCGGCACGAACTCGCGCTGCCCGTCCGAGCGGCCCGCCCCTGCACCCGGAAGCTGCACCGAGTGGGTTGCATCGAACACCACCGGGCAGCCCGTTTTTCGCAGGATCGCCAGCGAACGCATGTCCGACACCAGGTTGTTGTAGCCGAAAGATACGCCACGCTCACACACGAGGATGTCCGCATTGCCCTGCGCACGGGCCTTGTCGACCACATACTGCATCTCCCCCGGAGACAGGAACTGGCCCTTCTTGATGTTCACCGGCCGCCCGCATGCGGCGACCCGCTGGATGAAATTCGTCTGCCGACACAAAAAAGCGGGCGTTTGCAAGACATCGACCGCATCCGCCACCTCCTGCAAGGGCGTGTCCTCGTGCACGTCGGTCAGCACAGGCACACCGAGCTCATCCTTGACCTGCGCGAGGATCTGCAGGCCCTTGTCCAGCCCGAGACCACGGAAACTGTCCGCGGACGAGCGATTGGCCTTGTCAAAAGAAGACTTGTAGATAAACGGGATGCCCAGCTTTTCGGTGATTTCCTTAAGCCTCCCCGCAGTTTCGCGTGCCAACTCCAGGCTTTCCACCACACAGGGTCCGGCAATCAGGAAAAAGGGGCTGTGGAGCCCTATTTCAACACCGCAGAGTTTCATGGGTGCAGGCTTTCGCCGTCAGCCGGACTGGACCGAGAAATCGGCAAACGCGGTCTGTTCCTGGATCGAATCCTTTTTCCTGCGATCCAGCTGCTGGCTGTGGTATTGGCGCGCCGCCTGCACAAACCCCGCAAACAATGGATGGCCGTTGCGTGGCGTCGAGGTGAACTCCGGATGAAACTGGCATCCCACGAACCAGGGATGGTCGACAATCTCGATGACTTCCGCCAATGCCTCGTCGGTCGAGGTGCCCGTGAACGAGAGCCCGGCCTCCTGTAGGTCGGCCATGAAGGTGCTGTTGAACTCGTAGCGGTGACGATGTCGTTCCGCAATGACGTCCCGGTTGTACAACTTGTGCACCAGAGAGCCCGGCTGCAGCTTGCAATCCTGTTCTCCAAGGCGCATGGAACCGCCCAGGTCGGACACCTTGCTGCGCCGCTGGGTCTGTCCGGCCCGGTCCTGCCACTCGGTAATCAGCGCAATCACCGGGTGAGGCGTATCCTGCTTGAACTCGGTGCTGTGCGCATCCTCGAGCTTGGCAACGTGGCGTGCATAATCGATCACGGCAACCTGCATGCCGAGGCAAATCCCGAGGTAGGGGACCTGGTTCTCCCGCGCGTAGCGCGAAGCTGTAATTTTTCCCTCGATGCCGCGCTTGCCGAAGCCTCCGGGAATCAGGATGGCATCCAGCCCCTGAAGCGCACCCGTACCTTCCGTTTCTATGCGCTCAGAATCGATGTACTGGATCCTCACCTTGGTTTGCGTATGAATGCCCGCATGCGTCAGCGCCTCGTTCAGTGACTTGTAGGACTCCGTGAGGCCCACGTACTTGCCGACCATACCGATGGTGACTTCCGCCTCGGGGAACTCGATGGCGTGCACGACCTCCTTCCAGTCTTTCAGCTGGGCGGCCTGCAGGTCCATCTGGAATTTTTCCGCAACGATCGTATCCAGCCCCTGAGAGTGCAGCCAAAGCGGCAGCTTGTAGATGGTGCTGACATCCACGGTGGAGATCACGGCCTTTTCCTCGACATTGGTGAACAGGGCAATCTTCTTGCGCTGCTCCTCGGGCAAGGGTCGGTCCGAACGGCACAGCAGGATATCCGGCTGAATGCCGATGGAACGCAGCTCTTTCACCGAGTGCTGTGTCGGCTTGGTTTTCATCTCGCCCGATGCGTGGATGTAGGGCACCAGGGTCAGATGGATGTACAGGGTGCGCGTGCGCCCGAGTTCCACGCCCAGCTGGCGTATGGCCTCCATGAACGGAAGGGATTCGATATCGCCCACCGTGCCGCCGATTTCTACCAGCGCGATATCCACATCTTTGGTGCTTTCCTGAATGCACTCGTTGATCTCGTTGGTGATGTGCGGGATCACCTGCACCGTACCGCCGAGATAATCCCCGCGGCGTTCCTTGCGGATCACGTTTTCGTAAATCTGCCCGGTGGTGAAATTGTTGTTTTTGCCGCAGCGGCAATTGACAAAGCGCTCGTAGTGGCCCAGGTCCAGATCGGTCTCGGCACCGTCTGCGGTGACAAACACCTCGCCGTGCTGGAAGGGGCTCATGGTACCCGGATCCACGTTGATGTACGGGTCCAGTTTCATGAGGCTGACTTTGAGTCCGCGGGCTTCGAGAATGGCTCCCAGGGACGCTGATGCAATGCCCTTGCCCAGCGAGGAGACCACACCGCCTGTAATGAATATGTAACGCGTCATTGAGCTTTCATGTACTCCCTCACCTGCAAAGCTGTCTGCGATGCCGGGGAGAAACGTATTCAAGACGGGATTGAAGCCTAGCAAATCCGCGCCGGATTATCCAGTTCGGCCCGCGGTTTATCTGCGGTTTTGCAGCGGCAAAAACGGACTCAGTGCGAGGCCGCATTCCAGTAGCCGAGCACGGAAATCAGTTTTCCCTCGTGGTACAGCAGGGGGATGCGGTCGCGCTCCCATGGCGGGATGTGGCCTTCCTGGAAAAGGTTCTTGAGCGACCTGTGATGTTTTTCCCCCGCGGGCTTGAGACGCTCGCCTCCCTTTCGAAATTGCACCGTGAGTTCCGTGACCCCCCGGGGCACGATGACCCCGAAGTGCTGCAGGTCCGAACGATGCAGGACCCGGTTGAGACTGTGGATGACCAGGGGCCGGTCGATCCTCCATCGCAACACCTGGCTGGGGTCATGCTGCAACCGGGGATTCAGCAGGTACAGGTGATCGCGGTAGCGGCGGACTTCCCCGCCCGTCCAGCGTTGCAAGGCCGCCGTGTCCGTAGCTTCCTTGTGCACCAGGTCCTCGACGATGTGCTCCAGCATTTTTTTACCGGGCACCCGAAGGCCATTCGTACGAATCCAGCCGCGCAGTGCATTTTTCAGCCGGGCCGCATCCAGGCGTTGCAAGGCCGCGACCTCGAGGATGTGGGCATGGCCCGTTGCCGCTGCCTCGACATCCAGATCGGCAAGTGCCTGCAGGCACTGCATGGCCTCCGCCTGCAGGCCGGCGGCACGCGAAAACGTACGGGCTGCCCCGGACCAGCGCTGCAGCAGCCGGGGCATGACCTCAAGGCGCAGGTAGTTGCGGTCAAACTGCAGGGACTCGTTACTGGGATCCTCGATCCAGGCCAGGGAGTGGTTGCGGGCGTACTCGCCCAGCTGCGCGCGTGTGAACCCGAGCAGCGGGCGCAGGTGCCTGTGCCCTTCGAACATGCGCTCCGTGCCCATGGCCGCGAGTCCGGCAGGTCCGGCGCCGCGCAGCAACTGTAGCAGGAGGGTCTCGGCCAGATCATCTTCGTGATGCGCAGTGACCAGGGCATCACGGGGTCCCACGTGCTCGAACAGCTTGCCGTATCTTGTCCTGCGCGCATTTTCCTCGAGGCTTTGCTGCGGCAGCTTCTCCACCGGGGCCTGAATCGCCGTGAAGGCGACCCCGTAGGCCTTGCACACGGCATGGCAATGCTGCTGCCATTGCTCGCATTCCGGTTGCAGGTGATGGTTCACATGCACCGCGTACAACGGCAGCCCGAGACTGTGCATGGCATGCAGGAGCACGCTCGAATCCATGCCGCCACTGTAGGCCAGCACGAAACGTGAGATCGAGCGATGCGGCTCGAAAAAGCGCTGCAGGAACGAATCAATGGTTTGCATGGGGCACGCGGTGCTCTTGCATGCAATCGTCAGGCTGCAGACTACTTGAAAACACCAAACTGGGTGAGTCGCTGATAACGCGAGGCAAGCAGGTCCTCGACCCGCATGGAACCGAGCCGTGCCAGGGTCGCGGTGAGGGTTTTGCGAATGTTCGCACAGGTGGCCTCGACATCCCGGTGCGCACCCCCGAGTGGCTCCTCGATGATCTCATCGATCAGCTTCAACTCTTTCAGACGTTCTGCAGTGATTCCCAGTGCCGTGGCGGCATCCTGCGCCCGGCCTGCATCTTTCCAGAGGATCGATGCACAACCTTCAGGGGAGATGACCGAATAGGTGCTGTAGCTCAGCATCGACAGGTGGTCACACACGCCGATGGCAAGTGCACCGCCCGAACCGCCTTCGCCGGTGACCGTGCAGACAAGAGGTGTGCGCAATCCGGACATGCGCTGCAGGTTCAAGGCGATCGCCTGGCTCTGTCCGCGCTCCTCGGCGCCAATGCCCGGGTAGGCACCGGGCGTGTCGACGAAGGTCAGTACCGGCATTTTGAAACGCTCGGCCAGTTCCATGATCCGCAATGCCTTGCGGTACCCCTCGGGTCGCGGCATGCCGAAGTTGCGCTGGATGTTTTCATTGGTGTTGCGCCCCTTCTGGTGGCCGATGACGGCTACCGACTGGCCCTCGAAGCGGGCAATGCCCGCAACGATGGCCGCATCATCCGCATACATGCGATCGCCGTGCAATTCCGTGAAGTCTGCAAACAGGTGCTCGATGTAGTCCAGGGTATAGGGCCGCTTGGGGTGGCGCGCCAGTTGCGCAATCTGCCACGGGCTGAGATTGCGAAAGATCGATTCAATCAGGCTCTGGGACTTCGCCTGCAAACGGACAATCTCTTCGTTGAGACTGAAGTCCTCCGATCCTTCCACCAGCTTCAGTTCATCGATCTTGGCCTCCAGCTCTGCGATGGGCTGCTCGAAATCCAGATAATCGGGGTTCATCCTAAAATCTCACCTGTGCGGCAAAACCCGCATCATGCATTAATCCCCTGCTTCTTGTACACCACATCCGTGCCCAGCACCCCGGAGACCTGCGCCAGCTGCCGCAGCAGCTTCTCATCCAGGGACACGTTCCAGTCCTTGGGGAGCTCGAGTCGTGCCACGGCGTCATGGCTTTCGTATTCGACATGCACGGAACAGTTGCCGTCCTTGAAGGGCAGCAGGTGCTGGCGCAGTTCCTGCACCAATTCCTGCACCAGCGAGGACGAGGAGCCACGGGGTTTGACCCGGATATTCAGCAGGGCACCAAAGCGTTTCAGGTATTCATCGAAATTCCAGACCTCATCCG
>VXPJ01000104.1 GCA_009839635.1 Pseudomonadota bacterium | reverse complement strand
TTGCAGCGGCGCCCCTGGTCAAGCTAGACATCCTGATCAACCGCGAGCGGGTGGAGGCCTTGTCCACCGTGGTGCACAGGAGCCAGGCTGAAGCCTATGGCAGGGAGCTTGCGGAAAAGATGAGGGAGATCATCCCGAGACAGATGTACGATGTTGCGATACAGGCGGCGATCGGCTCGAAAATCATTGCCAGGACGACGGCCAAGGCGCTGAGGAAAAATGTTACCGCGAAGTGTTATGGTGGCGATGTTACCCGCAAGAAGAAGCTGCTGGAAAAGCAAAAGGCGGGCAAGAAACGCATGAAACAGATCGGTAAGGTTGAAATTCCGCAAGAAGCCTTCCTGGCCGCACTGCATCTGGAAAAATAGCGTGAGGATATCCATGTCGAGAGTTTTTGCCTGTCTGCTTGCCTGCTGTGTGCTGTTGGCGGTTCCGCTCACGGCCCAGGCAGACTTCATGCGCGTGACGCTGCTGGGCACCGGCAGCCCGCGCATCGATACCGACCGGGCGGGCCCATCGGTTCTGGTCGAAGCGGGGGGCAAGGTCTTGCTGTTTGATGCCGGGCGAAGCGTCGTGCCGAGGCTGGCCCAGCTCGGAATGCACATTGCCAAAATCGATACGGTATTCCTGACACACTTGCATTCGGACCATATTTTTGGCCTGGATGACCTGTGGATCACGGGCTGGGTGTACCAGCGCCCGCTGCCGCTTACCGTGTATGGTCCGGCCGGTACCTCCAGCTTTACCAGGGGGCTGGAGCAGGCTTTTGCCTATGACATCGCCGTGCGCAACCAGTATGCCGGCCTGGACAAGAATGCCATTAGGCTGGTAACCCATGAAATTGAGCCGGGCGTGGTGTACTCGAATGACCGGGTCAGGGTCACGGCATTCCTGGTGGACCACGGAGTGGTGACTCCGGCCTACGGCTACAGGATCGACTTTGGAGACCGCTCAGTGGTGATCTCCGGGGATACTTCATACTCTGAAACCCTGGTGGAGCAAGCACGGGGAACAGACCTGCTGATCCACGAGCTTTTTGCAGCCCGTGCGGACCTGCTGGAAAAGAACCCGCGCCTTCGCAGAATCGAGCGTTACCACACCAACCCGGAGCAGATGGTGCGCATCCTTAAAGAAACGCGCCCGAGGTTTGCGGTGACGACTCATGTGATCCTGGCGGGCTTGCGCCCCGATGAGGTGATACGCAGCCTGCGCGAGCGCTATACGGGGGAGATACACATGGGAGAAGACCTGATGCAGTTTGAAATCGGAGGACAGGTCAGGATGCTGAGATTTGAAGACATTCGGCAGTAGTTGATACGCAAGGGAAACCACCGTGCCGCTTGACTATTCCAAACCGCTTCTGATGGGCATACTCAATGTCACACCGGACAGTTTTTCCGATGGCGGGGCATACCCGTCTTCCCGGGAAGCCATTGCGTGCGGGATCGAAATGGTTGCACAGGGTGCCGACATCATCGATGTAGGCGGCGAGTCAACGCGGCCCGGCTCGCAGCGCGTAGACGCATCTGAACAGAAACGCCGGGTTATCGATGTCATCGCCGGACTTCGTGCTGAGCTGCCCAAAGCCGTTCACATCAGTATCGACACGACCCTGTCCGAAGTTGCCAGGGCGGCCTTGGACTGCGGGGCCACCATGCTGAACGATGTCAGCGCGGGCCGGGATGATCCGGACTTGCTGGGACTTGCGGCCGATGCAGGCGTGCCGATTTGCCTGATGCACATGCTGGGAGAACCTGCGACCATGCAGGAGGATCCCGAGTACCAAAATGTCACCCGGGAAGTTTCTGATTTCCTGCTTGAGCGCACTGAGCAGGCAAAAACCATGGGGGTCAGGCAAGAGAACATCATTCTCGATCCGGGCATCGGGTTTGGCAAAAGAACCCGGCATAACCTGGAGTTGCTGAAAAACCTGGAAGCACTGACAGGACTGGGTTACCCGGTCTTGCTTGGCGCAAGCCGCAAACGCTTCATCGGCGAGATCTCGAACCAGGAAGACCCACAGGCAAGGATGCCTGCGACCTGTGCAACGTCAGCACTGGGTGTATTGGCAGGAGTCAAGATTTTCCGGGTTCATGATGTCTGGCAGAACCGGCAGGCCATAGATGTCGCCTGGGCCATTCGCGCCGGCTGAAGACTCCACTGCGGCACGGCGCAGTCCTCGTTTGCAAAGCAGTTTGGACGGCTAGAGCGGGTATTCAATCTCGGCATCCCAGTGGTAGTGGGCATCCGAGAACGCCTTGATGCAGAACAGGATGGTGGAGATGGCCCCCCACACCAGCCCGATGACGACCCCGGCATCCAGCAGGCCTTTCCACGGCTGGGGGATGTAGCGGAACACCAGGATAAAGAGAACAATCATGACCGTCAGGGCGAGGGTGCCCATCACCCGTCTTTGCGGGGCGTGGAAAAATCCCATGCTGAAAAAGGGAGCCAGGATGCACTGGGTCCAAGTACTGTGGGTTGACAGGTATTTCGTACGGGCCGCATAACGTGGAGAAAAGCTTTTCTGGAACCCCTTGTAGCCTTCACTGTGTGCCATGAACAGCATGAAACCGATGAATACCATCCAGTGTATCCAGTTCCACGGCATCTGCAGGGATTCGTAGGTGTACAGGGATAATCTCCAGATGGCATATCCCAGCAGCAAAAGCAGCCCAAGCACACTCCATACTGCCGCGATGATGCCTTTGACGGTCATAAGACGTTCATTCATTTTATCTGGGAACCAGGCGCTCATACCCCGCAACACATGCTTTTGCCCTTGAAGAACTTTTCCGGTGTTGAGGCAGTCCAACAAGCATGACGTTGCAGGTGTAGCAATCTGAAACGGCCGGCAACTGGATATATGGACAACAGGTCTAAATCCCTGCGCTGCCCGGACAGTTTGTCTGCGCTGCAATCGTGCAAATAGTATCACGGTTGGTCCAGCCGGATTCAATATGCTAGCTTTTTGGGCAAGGACGGCGGGTCGCACAGAGTGTCTCCTTTAGACACGGCGCCTTGAAGAATTGTCAGAAACAAAACCACAGGAGAGTCCTATGAAAACCAGATCCGAATTAAAACCACTGGTCGTGGCCGTGAGTGCAGTCCTGGCCACAGGCACGTTCGTGATTTCCACAGCGAATGCTGATGAAAACCCGTTCCAAATGACGGAACTGTCTTCCGGGTACATGGTGGCTGATGCCCATGGTGCAGCCCAGGAAGGGGCTACAGAGGAAGAAAAAACTGAAGAAGGGAAGTGCGGCGAAGGCAAGTGTGGTGAAGGAAAGTGCGGGGGTGAAGAATCTGGTGCAGATGCCTCCGAAGACGGCAAGACTGAAGAAGGGAAGTGCGGCGAAGGCAAGTGTGGTGGTGGCTAGGCCATTGGGGCTGATCACCGACATTTAATCATGTGGATTCCGGCGAACCGAGATCGCCGGAATCCATCACCGTGAGCCTCCTCTTGTGCTCACGAATGATTGCATCACGGCGGACAATATCTCGATCCTCGGACCATGCAGCAGTAGCAGGTGCTGAGGATTTCAGGCGTGTACCGGAGTGCGCGCAGGATTGATCCAGATTTTCTGAAAACCAAAACTGCAGGCATAAAACTTGTCCCGGGACAGGACGAGCCGGCAGTTTGCCTGGTATCAGGAACCCGACAAGAATTTTGCTGATAAAATGCCTGCAGGCCCACTGCACGTTATTTGGCACAGCATGATTTGGTTGAATTCATATGGCTGCATCATTGATTGACGGCAAACTGATTGCTGCACAAATCAGGGAAGAGGTTGCTGCACAGGTCAGTGCACTTGAAAAAGAAGGCATACACCCCTGCCTGGCTGTTATTTTGGTCGGGGATGACCCAGCCTCTCGTACCTACGTCGCTGCGAAGAGAAAAGCAAGCCAGGAAGTCGGCATACGCTCAATTCAGCACCTTCTTGCAAAGGATGTGGCAGAGGCCGGGCTGATGGATTTGATCGAACAGCTGAACCAGGACCCCGGTGTACATGGCATCCTGGTGCAGTTACCGCTCCCTCCCCATATCAATGAATACAATATTATCGCAGCCATCTCGCCACCAAAGGATGTTGACGGTTTCCATCCCTACAATGCCGGCAGACTGATCGCCGGGCTTGACACGTTCATACCCTGCACCCCTTTCGGAGTTTTACAGATGATCTCGAAAAGCGGTATCGAGACATCCGGGAAGCATGTGGTTATTGTCGGGCGCAGCAACATCGTCGGTAAACCGCTGATGAACCTGCTGGTTCAAAAATCCGATGCAGCCAATGCGACCGTGACGCTTTGCCACTCGAGGACAAGTGATATCAAGGCGCATACCCAGCAGGGGGATATCCTGATCGCGGCTATCGGGCAAGCCCGCTTTATCACAGCTGACATGGTCAAGCCCGGGGCCGTCGTCATTGATGTAGGAATCAACCGTGTTGAAGAGCAGGGGAAGGCTTGTCTGGTGGGTGATGTAGACTTTGAAGAGGTCAGAAAAGTTGCCTCGAGAATTACTCCGGTCCCGGGTGGGGTCGGCCCGATGACGGTAGCTATGCTGATGCAGAATGTAGCCAAGGCTGCCGGGATGTCAGGCTCCTGAAAACCGTGTTGTGATGGACAAGGGGGGCTTGGTAGAATCGTGCTGAGTTGCAGGAAAGTTTTTGCGGGGTAGGAATCTTATGTCCAAGTGGCGCGATATCAAATCTGAGCAAACCTACACAGAGGAACAAATAAAGGAGCGGCTCTCTGAAGAACTGCCCACCTGGTATTATGAAAACGGCTGGATCCGCAGGAAGTACAGGACACACAGCTGGAAAGCCACGCTCATGGTTGTGAACACCATCGGTCATCTGGCCGAAGCCGCGTTCCATCATCCGGACCTTACTGTGTCGTATGCCTTTGTCGTCTGCAAGCTGATGAATCACGCAGCCAAAGGGGTCACCAACAAGGACTTCGAGCTGGCCGCAAAAATTGAAAATGTGCTGATGTGGCAACCTGGCAAGGAGGACGGCGATCTTGAGGGCACGCCAAGCGACCCGCGCTTTGCCTATATCCAATACAAGTAAGAACTTAAGGACTTTAAGGCAGCCCAAGGAACTGTGCGTGCACACAAGTGGATGACATGTCCTGCAATTGCCTGCTCGCCTGCTGAGATATCGGTGTAAAAAGTGTATGAGGCTGGAGCCGGCCGGAGCGGGTTCCTGATGCCGTGGCTGGCTTGGCGGAAGGTGGCGTAAGCCAGTGCTGCACCAAGCGCGTGGCTTTGGAGCCGAGTTCAGTAATTTTAAGGAAATATCATGCCAATACAGTCACCTGCAACGGGTGGGCAAGAGTTTTCTGGAGGATTGACTTCCACCTGCATACCGCCATACGGCCCCGGTGATTTGCAGGCCGGAGGGCCAAAGCACCCCGGTTGATACAGCTTTGAATAGCCTATCAGATGTGGCATAATTTTAAATTGAACACTTCAAAGAAGAATGTAATAGGTTCTAGTTCCAATCAATAAAAACGATACGGAGTCCTGTAGATATGAAAAAAATGTCAAAATTACACGCTAGGTGGATACAAGGCAGCATTGCTTCCCTGTGTGTCCTGCTGGCATCTGTAGTTGGTTTTCAGTCTGCTGCCATCGCGGATGAGACTTGTATGTCTCCCTATATGGCTAAGATTGTTGGCCAGGAAGATTATGTGTATATCTGGACGCTAGGTAAGGAAGGCGTTGGTGATGGGCAAGACAAGCTGGTAACCGTCTCGGTGAACCCAGAGTCTAAATACTATGGAAAAGTCGTCAACTCACTTTCAGTTGGTGGTCGAAATGAGGCACATCATTCCGGCTTGACGGATGACCGCAGGTATCTGTTTGCGGGTGGCCTGGACACCAAC
>VXPJ01000003.1 GCA_009839635.1 Pseudomonadota bacterium | reverse complement strand
GGACCGGGGGCGATCTTGGACGTGACACGGAACGCGTAGAGCTTTGAGCTGCCCTCAGAGGCCTTGGCAGCCGACACCTTCTTGACTTCCGACACCATCACATCAAGGCACCCCACTCCATAGATGTTGTGTAGTTCATAGTCCCACTGATTACCTGTGGCTCTCTTGTCCCCGGTCGGCCGGTTAGGACAATTGGTCTGAACCTCCGCAGCTACAGCTTGTGGGGCAAGGCTCGTGAACCAGAGCGTCAGCAGCGACAGGAACAGCAGCGCGGCGGCGAGAGGGCCGGGGCGCAGGCCGCGCCGAAGCCGGCTTATTGTCGGATCATCGAGGGTTGTCAAGTCCTTGCGCCAGCGGATTGCGCTCATCACCGTGCCATTATCTGAAACTTGTTGATAACACGGGGTGACGGTTCTTGGGCAACGATCAAGATTTTTGGACCCATACTGACGGTCATGCTCCCGCGTTTCTGACATTTCTTGTTACAGACCCCTGACTCGCTGCACGAAAACCTGATGCAACTTGTTCAGGTGTTCTACCAGCCATTCGTGCTGGCGGGGCCAGTCCTGCTTGTTCCTCGGATCCGAGTTGCGAAGATAGTACGATATCCGATGATCACGCGAACTCGGCTGTTGATCTCCCCATTCAAGCTGGTAACCCAGTTCCTGTTCGATCTCGTCCTTTTGCTGTTCGAGAAGACCATGGTATTCACTGGCATCATTGCCTCTGATGTACAACTCTGCTCGGATGAATTTATCCCGCATGTTTATCGTTGCGACGATGTTAAAGTGTCTTCGTCCAATGGGGTAAGTCTGCCATGAGTGATGGCCGGGGGCTCGGTTACCGCGAACCGGTCCGCCTGCAGCATCCAGCCTGTCTTGAAGTCCAGTCCAGTATTCCTTTCGCACGAGTCGTCGTTCAGACAATTCGGTGCCACCTGTAACACGATCAGCAAAAGACCGTGACCAGTCGTTCGGCATGGAAACGGGGTTGAATTTCGGTGCAACTAGTGAATCATCGATCCTCCACAATTCGATCTCCACTCCAAAAAAACGGGTGTTCTTGTGCGTGATTTTATTCAGCCAGTCGAGAGCTGCCCGATGTTCCTCCGAGAATTTTTCTGCCAGCCATACAATGCTGATGGCTTGCAGGCCTGCGGCATAGGTCAGCAACTGTCCAAGATGTTTGTGATCTGTCTTTTCAAGCTGATTTTCGATCAGAACCAGAGCTTCATCTTCCATGCCGATGTCCTTGCAAACAATGTCGGCACGGAACGGGCCTACCTCTTTTTCCACCGTGACAAGCTCAAGATCAAGCCTAAGCGTTTCACTCAAGACTGCAAGATTTTCCTCGTCGGCAAGCCATGGCGTGAATCCTGCAGGCTCACTCACCCATATGGTTCGAAGGTCGACAGGCTGAAGACGCCCGAGGGGTTGTTCGCTGGTGGTGGACATACTCAGATTCCTTGGTTTTGTTGTAAACCGCAGATTATAGCCCAAAAGGACCAGGTTCGAGCCTCAGGCCTTTGCTCCCAGCGTAACTGATCTTGGCCAGCTGTGACAGCCTGCGCCGTGGGCGCTGGATGCTGCACTATACGCCCGCATGGCATCCGGCCCTCCAGTTTTTGATATTATATTCATGTCACCCATGCAAACGAACCCGAAGTCGGGTCTCCTGCTGAATATAACAGCCCTTTTGGGGCAAATAGGCAGAACCTTTGCCGTTTGCATAGGGTGACAAGACCCGGCACCTTTGAGTGCCGGATGAGCTCCATCAAAGCAGGAGTATGTTTTGGCAGCCCCAAACCGGACAATCCAAACCATCTGGACCGGCGATAGCCTCGACATCATGTGGGGCATGAATCGTGCCTTGGTGGACCTAATCTAGCTCGATCTGCCCTTCAACAGGAAATTCCAGGAATTCAAGTGCCGATACAAGAAAATGCTCTCAATTCCGCATTAGCGGAGGCTCTTGCAACTCATGATGTTCATGCAGTACCCGAGCAGACGCGCAGGAAAACGGGTGCGAAGCGTTGCGATGTTCAGATTCGATTAAAGCACGGCGACCGGTATTTCACAGCGGTTGAATGCAAAATTGGGCAAGGACCTGTCCAGAAACGAGAGGCTGTAGAAGACGCCCAGCGTTGGCTAAGGGAAGGTGACTGCTGGAATTCAATTGCACTTTGCTATCCAGATCGCCTGAGCGAGGACAGCAATCTAGGCACATCAAAAACACTTCTGGAAGTTGCCACTGATCTCTTGATGGCCAGGGTGAACCAAGGCGGGATTATTGGCCGTTGGCATACCGGAAATTTAGCCGACCTGGTAAAGCTTTCCAACGATATTGGCGCAAACGAAACCTATGCCATCACAGACGTACTCAAGCGCGCCATCATGGATGCCAGTGAGCAGATTGATGAACGTACCGGGCGCGACCTGGCTCAGGCATTGGAACTCCCGTGGGACCCCCCGGCAAGAGCGTAATTGATGTTCGGCCTGCACGCATTGCGTGCCTGGTTATTGCCAATATGGCACTGCTGCAGAACCGATTGCGGAGCGAAGGAATCCGTATCCCTGAGCTTGAGACGCTTATCCAGATTCGGGAGTCTTCAAACAAACAGATAGCGCTACTCGACAACTGGAAACGAATCCGTGAAGTAGACTATGCCCCCGTCGTTGATCCCGCGCTTGCGGTTCTGGATCTGCTGCCGGCTGACCATCACACGGATCTTCTTCTCGATACCCTGATTGAGGCAGTACTTGAGTGCGTTCCCAGGATTCGGGGGCTGCAACTCGATCATGCAGGGCCCCTGTATCACGAGCTGCTACAGACAGCACGATACGACGGTTCGTTTTACACCAGTACGGCCGCTGCGGTTCTTTTGGCGGAGCTTGCCATGCCACCCGACTGGCTTGTATCGGGAAATGGATGGGCAGATGCCAACCAGTTGACGACTCTCAAAGTTTGCGATCCCGCTTGTGGTACGGGAACGCTGCTGATGGCCACGGCAAAAGTGATTGAGGGACGCTTTCGTTCTGCTGGCGGGAGTCAGGATGATTTTGAAATGCTTCATCTTGGGCTGATCGAGGATGCCCTGTACGGACTGGACATCAATCGGCATGCGATCCATCTCGCGGCCTGCATGCTGACCCTGAGCGCACCGAAAATCGACTATAACAAGATGAACCTTTACAACATGCAGCATGGTGTGAATGTAACAGGGGAGACTCGTGCAGGATCGCTGGACATACTCACAAACAGCGCTGGCTATATGCCAGGATTTGCTCCCGATACGAGTCAAAGACGTGCTTCTGCACAAGGATATGATATCGATGCCCCTGACCTTATAGGAGCTTGTGATCTTGTGATTATGAATCCTCCATTTACTCGGAATGACATTCGCAATCGTAACCTCCCTGAAGATGTTCGTAAAAAAGTTCAGCAACATGAAATACAACTCGCCAATAGTGTAGATGACCCTCTCCATCGTTCAGCCATCAGTCAATCAGCAATTGATACGTTTTTCACACCGATTGCTGATGATCTGCTGCATGGAAGCGGGACACTGGCAATGGTAAATCCATTCACTGCCTGTACGGCACCGGCAGCCGCTGGAAAACGCAAGATTTTAACAGACCCGGAGCGGTTTCATCTTGAGCTCGTGGTCACCAGCCATGACAACCGTCGCATCAACTTTTCCGAGAACACAGACATTCATGAGTCCCTGATCATCGCACGGCGCCCAACTTCAGAGTCTCAAGGCAAGCCAACGGCCTTTGTGTCATTGGCAGACAACCCGGCGAGCGCCAGTGAAGCCCATTACCTTGCTGAAGCAATCCAGCAAGCACTGACTGGAGATGTCACAGCATTAGCTAATTACGGCACCATTGCCTGGCGATCACTTGAACAACTTCGTAATCGCCCATGGAATGTGGCCTGCTTCTATGATCAAAGCCTTGCTGGGGTGTATGACAAGCTGACCGAAAACCCTGCACTTGCCCCCATTGGCAACCTGGCGGCAGTTGAACCTGAGGGTCGACGAGCCAGGGATGCCTTCACCCAAGCCGAGCAGCGACAGAACCCGGACATACGTGCCCTCTGGTTACACAAGTCCTCTCGCCAGACGACTATGCGGACTAGTCCTGATCGATTTCTGGTCGCAAAGAAAGGAAGACACGACTACGCGAGGTACCTGTGGAGCAAACGCAGCCATCTCCTGCTGGCTAACCGGATGTGGTTGAACCTGACACAGACACCGGCAGTGTTCTCCGATGAGCCTGTGATCGGTTCTGCATTCGTGCCGGCGACCCCTTTAAGCGGCAATCAGAGAGCTATTTGCAAGGCCTGGTGCGTGTGGCTGAACTCTACTGCCGGAATCATCTGCTTTCTGAATACGCGCCAGAAAAAGCTTACATATCCCAGTTTTTCTCTCGATGGTCTCCGATCGCTTCCGGTCCCGCACCCGCAGCACTGTGATATCGAGGGACTGGCCGCTGCCTATGACCAATACGCCAGCCAGGCCTTGAAGCCATTTCCTGAAATACACAACGACCCCCTTCGCGATGCAATAGATAAAATTGTGTCGACAGCAGTTCCTGGGCTGGAGTATGAGAGCTGTGATCAGTGGCGGAACTCTATCGCCTTGGAGCCAAGTGTAAATAATGAGAAGGAGCCGTTTCGTCTAGGTTAGAAATATTCAGCTTCCGCAACATACTGTTCAAGATCTACACTTGGAAATTTAACAATCAAGCATTGGGAATTAAATTGAGTTGTTACCAGACCGTAATCAGTCTCGATTATCGTCCAGATATTCATGGCCCTGCCATGTAAGCACTAACTCTGTTTTGAGTTCTCCGTTACCACACTGAACATCGGTGCATCGGACCAACCCGGCCTCTCGGCAAAGATGGATGTGATAGTCCACCTGTTCCTTCGAATACTCTGGCGAGAAGTCGGGAGACGTTGCGTATCCGCCGTTCCCACCGTTATCCCTGAGATGGCGCAATATCTTCAGGAGCAGTAGCCGTATCCTCTTCATGACTGTAACAATCCAGCACAAGAATTGACGGAGTGGGACTGTTCTAGTCGAGTCAACGACATCATTTAGGGAGAAAATGAATTACTTTTGAAAAATACCAAAACCCTTAGCCTGTTTCAAGCTTGATGTAATAGAGTCCCACTGAGCTAGATGTTGCCCGGGTGTCTGGGGCAAATACACGGAGGTCATGGGCCAGAAAGCCGTCTACCAAAAGGCCTTCACAACTCTCCCTTATAATTACCCTTACTTTTAGGCATCTGAATTTACCACGGTGCCGAGAGAATCTTGTAGTCTCAAGTAGAGTCACTACCCTCTAACCATTCCAATCGCTGCTTTCTCAGAAGTACGCAAGAATTCGCTGTATACAACTTAGTTTCTCGTGATACTTCTCATCATAATTTTCCGCATAGCAGAGTTCATTATGGCACTTTAGATCAAGACTTCTGTTTATAGGAGGCTCATCCGCTTCAATGGTCAGTCGTTCAGTTGTAAATGCTTTATAATCTGATTCCGTAAGAACTCCAGTTCGCACTATCTTCTTTTCCAACTCTATAAATCGTCTTGCAAGCGCATTGTAAATCCTTGCCCTTCTGCTATAGCCTACTGCAACATTAATAGCTGTAATCAGTGCAATAAAAAGGGCCAATAAAGGCACCAGCAGATCTATTTCATATCTTGCTAAAAAAGCAACTAAAGAGCCTAAAATCAGGACCACTACATTTGAAAATAATTCTAGTCGTTCAAAAAACTGCTGTCGCTTTGTGTGGTATCTGACTGATCGCCGGACCGCAAACAGCAGGTTGTACTGATTTGCTTTTTGCTTATCGCTATTCTCCATCTTTCTTTTGTGGTGGTGGAGCTTTTGTATCGGAAACACTGATAGGTTCTGAGTCATGTGCCGGTATATGAGTAGGCAC
>VXPJ01000125.1 GCA_009839635.1 Pseudomonadota bacterium | reverse complement strand
GTAACATCGTCGGCAGCGTCAGATGTGTAAAACACACAGGACTGTATCGGTAAAATGCGACTAGAAAAGACAGTATTGTGTTTTTGCAAATACCCAGACCCGGGTGTGGTCAAGTCACGATTGGCAAAGGAACTGGGCAGGGAGTTTGCTGCCGCTGTATACAAGGTGATGCTCGAACACACTGTACAAACGATATCCCTTGGTAATCATGAACTTGCACTACACTGCTTTCCAGATACTCAGCATACTTTCCTTGAGTATTGCAGCAACAAATATCATGTCCCTTTATACGAGCAGAAAGGAGAGGATCTGGGCGAGCGGATGCTTCATGCAATCCGCAGCCATCTGAAACACAGCCATGCTGTTGTCCTGGTTGGTTCCGACTGTCCCGAGCTTGGCTTGGACCACATCAATGAGGCTTTCCACCTGTTGAATACAGGAAGCGACATTGTCCTGGGACCGACACGTGACGGCGGTTATGCCCTGATCGGAGTTACCCGGATTGATAGCTTGGTTTTTGAAGGTATTTCATGGAGCACCGGTCGCGTATTAAGTAGTACCCTCAATAATATCAAGGCGCTGCGATGGAAATCTTCCTGCCTACCGGAGGTACGGGACGTGGACACTTTCGAGGATTATCAGTATTACCTCAACCATGACGATCACCAGCAGTTATTCGAAATCGTTCACCGGAACTTCCAGGCGACAGGCTGATTTCATTATGAGTTGATTCGGTCGCGGTGCCCTGCTCCTGCGCAGCACAAAGTACGGGTGGACCGGAAACAACTCAGGATGAGGCAGGACCATGCAGCCGTTCGTTACGGCGGCGCAATAGTTCGAGTACTGTCAATAGCAGAATGGAGACACACACGAGCAGTGTCGCCACGGCCAGTATGGTGGGGCGAATTTCCTCTCGAATACCCGAGAACATCTTCCAGGGAATGGTTCTTTGTTCCACAGACCCCACAAACAGCACGACAACAACTTCATCAAACGAAGTTATGAAGGCAAACAAGGCGCCCGAAACCACGCCTGGCAGTATCAAGGGTACTGTAACCTTGAAGAATGTCTCGGTGGGACTTGCGCCTAGGCTGGCTGCAGCACGGGTCAGCGAGTGGTCAAAATTGGTCAGAGTCGCTGTAACTGTGATGACCACGAAAGGTGTCCCCAGCGCCGCATGCGCAAGGATTACACCCAGATGCGTGGATGCAATACCGATGCGCGTGTAAAAGAAGTACATGCCTGCTGCCGAGATGATCAGTGGCACGATCATCGGCGATATCAACAGGGCCATGAACGCGGCTTTGAACGGCATCTGCGACCGGCTCAGGCCAAGTGCGGCCAGTGTGCCGAGCAAGGTGGATATCAGTGTTGCAAAGATGGCGATCACGAAACTGTTTCGTACTGCGTGCTGCCAAGACTCCTCGGTGAAAAACTCACGGTACCATTGTGTGCTGTAACCAGCCGGATCAAGGGACAGCATTTCCGGTGAGAAAGTGAAGTACGGAAGTGCATTGAAACTCAGCGGCACGATGACGAAGATCGGCGCGACCAGGAATACCAGAATCGCAGCGCATATCACCCGGTAGGTATAGTGCCACCCCTTCTCGAACGGTGAATAGTAGATCGGTAAAGCCATGGATCGCCTTAGCCCAGTTTCATATTGCTGACCCCGACGATCTTGTCGTAGATCAGATAAAGCACCAATACCAGGGCAAGCAATATCACACCCAGCGCGGCGGCCAAGCCCCAGTTCAGAGTCTCGCTGATATGAACGGCAATGAAGTTTGAAACAAACGTGCCGGTTCGACCGCCGACAAGGGCCGGGGTGATGTAGTAGCCGATCGCCAGTATGAATACCAGTATGCAGCCGGCACCGATGCCCGGCACCGTGTTGGGCATGTACACGCGTACAAACGCGGTCAACGGGGAAGCACCAAGCGAGCGGGCTGCCTGCATGTACGATGTGGGAATTGTTTTCATGACTGAATAAAGCGGCAGGATCATGAACGGCAACAGGATATGGGTCATGGCGACGATGGTCCCGATCTTGTTGTACATCATCTGCAGTCGCGCATCATCAGAAATGAGGCCGACAAACACCAGCAAATCATTCAGTACGCCCTGCGTCTGAAGCAGTGCAATCCAGGAAGTCGTGCGTACCAGCAACGAGGTCCAAAACGGCAAAAGGACAAGGATCATGAGCAGATTGCTTGTACGCGCAGGCAAGCTTGCAAGGAGATACGAAACTGGGTAGCCCAGGATCAAACACAACACTGTGATTAGCAGGCTCATCCACAAAGTACGGTAAAACAAAGACACGTAGATCCGGCGCGGCTCAGGCTGGAGCGCAATCTCACCCTGATCGTCAAGGCGTAAATCCGATGAGGCCAGGAAATAGCTCCCGGTGAGCGCGCCAGATTCCCGATGAATCAGCTGCCAGACGCTTGTATCGTGCCAACGTTTGTCAACCCCGAGAAGCTGCTCTTTGAAGGGGGCTTCAGTGATGCGCTTGGCCTGGCGCCCTGTTTTTCTGAACAGGCTGGACATGCCTGGCTTTTCGTAATTCAAGCGCCGCCCTACCCGGCCCAGGGTTTTTTGCTCGTAGGCAGCCTGGATATCCATGACCAGAGCCTCGAAAACGGGTTCATCAGGCAATTCCGTACTCTTCGAGTCCCAAGCTTGGATGGCCACTGTGGTATGCGGGAGAACGGAGGCCACGATCCGGTTATCGACACTGCGATACAGCATGTCCAGGATTGGTAAAACGAATGTTACTGTCAGAAAGGCCAGTAACGGGATTACCAGCAACAGTGCACGCAAGCGACTCCGTAATAGAGTCCGCTGAAGACTGAGCCCCAGCGGCATGCCGTCGGCAGTGCGTATTACCTCAACAGATCCCGGTGTCATGCAGTTCGGTTCTCAGACACGACGCATGTCAGGACAAAAGAAGTTCGTTGCCGATTAACGAGAAACTGTTCCCTCTTCTCTTAGGACATCACTTGGCGAGCCAAGCATTGAAGCGTTCGTCAAGTTCGGCCCGGTAATCGGCCCACCAGACGTAGTCAAACCGCAGAACTGTCTTGCTATTTTTCGCATCGGTAGGCATGTGCGGCTTCATGTCGATGCCAAGCTCGGCATGCTTGCCAACCAGTGGAGCGGAAGAATAGCGGGCTGGACCGTAGGAAATGTACTTGGCCTGGTCTGCCAGGCGTTGCGTGTCAGTGGCAAATCTCATATAGGCCTTGACCGCTTTAAGATCTTTCACCCCTTTTGGTACTACCCAGCCATCCAGGTCAAAAGCCTGCCAGTCCCACAGCATTGCGATCGGCTGGTTCTTTTCTGCGATTGCAGAAAACAGTCGACCGTTGTAGGCAGAGGCGATCACGACTTCACCATCGGCTAGCAGTTGTGGCGGTTGTGCTCCTTCCGACCACCAGATCACATGGTCCTTGATGGTGTCCAGTTTCGCAAATGCCCGGTCCACACCTTCCGGTGTACTCAGCACCTCGTACACCTCGTCGCCCGGAACCCCGTCCGCAATCAGCGCCCATTCCAGATTATTGATCGGTGCTTTCTGCAGCGCCCGTTTTCCCGGAAAGGTCTTGGGGTCAAAGACGTCCATGATGGTCGAGGGTTGCCTGCCCTGGAATGCGTCTGTGCGGTATCCGAAGGTGGTGGAATAGACGATCTGCGGGATAAAACAGTTGGTCCCGCCAGGCGTCAGCGTACCTGTAAAGAAATCCTCCGATGCCGGCGTGCCGTCGGGGGCTGGGGCCAACCAGCTGTCCGGGTCGATTTCTTCGATCAGGCCCTCATCGCATGCGGTGATTGCATCCGCTGCAACCATATCGACAATGTCCCAGGTGACATTGCCCGATTCAACCTGCGCCCGGACTTTGGCGAGCCCTTCCGCTCCAGAATCATCGTTGATGATACGCACACCAGGATTTTCAGCCATGTAAGGGTTGTGGTAGGCCTTTTGCTGGCTCGCGGTGTAGGCTCCGCCCCAGGACACGATCGTCAGGTCGATTGCATGGCCGTTTCCGGCAAGCAGCGCCATACTGAATGCAACTGCAATAGCCTGTATGAGATGTTTCATAAGGATACCCCCTTGATGGATTCTTTATCATCGGGTGCGCCCACTGGCAGCAGCTGACACCCTGTTATTATGGCCCTGCTTATTGGGTGACCATTATACACAGCCGTTTTAGTATGAGATAACTTCGACTTGAGCAGACAGTTTTGTAACCTCGGTTAGAAGTCATGTTGAAGCCAGCAGACACAATGCTTGACTTATCGTGATGCAGATAGTTTGATGTAGTTCTGATGAAACGTCACATGTCTACACTGATCTCATCCCTGACCCTTTTTCTGCTGGCGGTATCTGCCGTGTACGCCGGCGCGGAACCTGGGGACGATACCGAGGCCCTGAAGCAGCGGATTGAACAATTGGAGGGTGAGCTCGCAGATGTTCGCGAAAAGCTTGCTGAAGCGGAGGCCCAAAATGCCATGCAAGCTTCCGTCAGCGAAGAACCTGTGGTGCAACCCGTGCACCGCCCTGTGAAAATCGGGGGTGCCTTGGGAATAAACTACGCCTACGGTGACTATGCAAGCGGCAGTCGTAGGAATGAGGACGTAGGAGATGTCGATCTGGATATCTTTCGCCTGAATGCGGACCTGGACTCCGACGGGCTGATCGGCCGGGTCGAGTACCGATGGTATGACACCTACAGCATGATGCACACAGCCTGGCTCGGGTATGAGTCGGACCGTTACGGTACAGTCAAGGCCGGCATTGTCCGTGTTCCGTTCGGGCCCGGACCGTACGGGGTTTCAACCAGCTGGTACTTTGACCAGCATTTTTACATCGGGCTATCCGATGACATGGACCTGGGAATCCGGTGGACGAAATCTTATGGAGACTTGGCCGTTGACCTTGCCTACTACTTTCAGGATGAGGGGGAATGGGATGGCGAAAGCCGGGACAGTTCCCGGTACGCTTATGACCTCGTGACCTGGGATGAGCATGCCGATGCCGAGGGCGATGTCACCTATGGTGCCGGGGAAAATGGCTTTGAGGAAGATGGTCAGCTCAACCTTCGCATGATCTACTCAACCGAGCGCTTCGGAGACCTGGGAACATCCTTCCAGTATGGCTGGCTGAAGGGCAAAAACGTGGATGACAGCGGTGCCGACCATTTCGCTGTTTCTGCGCATGCAGAAAACTCATTCGGGGACTTCACGCTGTTGTCTCAGCTTTCCTACTACGAATTCGACATCACGGATGATACGCCATGGGGAACAGGCGATCTGATTCCCATGGGTGCCTATGACTTTGCATGGCTGGTGGCTTCCGAGGGATGGATCCCTGCCGTATCGCTCCGCTACCACGGCATCGACACATCAGGCATCCCCTGGATTGACAGTGTCATGCCCTTCCTTGAGTGGAGCACCATTCTCAAGGACAGAAGTGATTTCAATGACAGCACCCTGTGGAGTCTGGGCGCCCTGATGTACTGGGGCAATCTGTACATCTATGCCGAACTCGGAATTTCCGATGGCAGTATCTTCGTAGGCAGCGAGGGCGACAACTACAACAACATCTATGACGGTGTTGGTGACGTGGGCGCTAACGGCAACGACCGCTGGAACAAGCGGTTCAATATCAACGCGCGCTACTACTTCAACCTGTTCCAGTAGCGACTTTCGTTCATTCCTTCGAGCTAGGAGGTGATCGACGGGTCCTGGAGCGTATCCAGCGCGCGACAATCATCGGCCGCCCAGCACAGCTGAACCTGGTCCCCTACACTGAGAGAAGTGCGCTGCTGCGTATTCGACACTTTGACCACAAATTCGTGGTTTCCTGCAACTGCCAGGCGCACGCGGATGTGGTCCCCTAGGTAGATGAACTCCTCGACACGACCGCAGACCTGATTGTCACCGGGCTT
>VXPJ01000143.1 GCA_009839635.1 Pseudomonadota bacterium | reverse complement strand
GTCTCGTCATTTTTATGTGTGATCGCGATGATCGACGGGCGCGGCGGCATACTAGTAACAAAATCGGGCCAGCAACGCACTAAGGCCGAGGGTGACTGTGCTTCTGTGGTATTTATACGTTAATTAACAACTTAATATTTTGGATTTTAAAATTTTTTGAAAACATTTAGAAGTAAGACCTCGATGTGATGTGCAGCTGTATTAGCGCCGATTTGTAATGAGTTGGGATGACCACAGCCATTCCTTCGATCAAGACAATTCTTTAACTCTGTCTTCGTATTTTTACCAATGATCGAAAGGCAAGCTATTCGATCTAAAAATTCTACCTCCTTCATCCTTCCCAAATCGTCTGTTGACTTTGCATCCTTCCACTTAGTATTCACTTTCTTTGCTTGAGTGTTGAAGTCTTTTAAATGCTTGGCAAAAACATGGTTGTGAAGCACATCAATTGCTGCCAGCCAAGACATTACAATAGCTGACCTATATAGCTCAGCCTCATAGCATTTTATTGCCTCCTCCACAAAGGCTCGAGTGTTTTCATCCTTGATTTTCGAAAGTGCTGCACGGAAATCGATAGCAACCTGCAATGCTGCAGGACTAATTTTAAAAATTCCCAGATCCCTGAGATGCTGTTTGCCAGCATCGGTTATTTCCCAACCCTTTGAGGTTTTAATCGCGAGACCATTTGTTTTGCGCAAGGTGGCTGACGGGTTCCATCGTTTTGTGATGGAGAAACCAGCATCTTTAGCACGTGCCTTAATGTCCCTTATCTCACACGGATTATCGAACGATGCAAGTATCAGCAACAGCTTGTCTCGCTGTGGTAGCTTTCGATGCAGCCAAGCCTTGAGATCGGCATTACTGAGCAATCTTTGCCTCTAAATTGCTTTTTTCTGAGGCTGATAGTGCGAATTCACCCTTCGATGACCGGTTGATACGCTTGGCCTTGATGAGGTTGTCTATTGCTCGCGTTAGATTACTAGACATGCTGGCTCTGTAGTAAGTCTTCGCACTCTTCATCTCGTTGAGGATTTCTTGACGAGTGAACGTACTCTTTTTCTGGATTAATGTTAAATTTGCAGCTGCTGCAATGACCATATCCGAGCCGTTTTTTGCATCTAACTTAGACGCAATTGTGTCAGTCGAATATTCACTTGTTTCAATATTACCTGCCGGACCCTGACTATTTGTTTGGGACGGAGGTGCTTCAGTAGGAAGCTCCGCTTTATGCTCAACATAGAACTCAATTAACTTCCGCATCAAGGCAACAAGATCATCCTCTAGAAATGCAGCGGCACCTTGGTATTCAAATTCCAAAGCTCCAAGCTTCACACGAATTTTTGCTGTGTTATCCATCTTTTGATCCTCCTCTACCTTGGATGAGTATCCACTTTTTCGGGGCTCACAACTCACATGTCTTTACGGCAACTTAGTAAGTTAATGGCAACTTCCCAAGTCGGGTTGCTCCACACACTCTTGACTTGCATCTCATTTAGTCTCGGGAATATTTCTGATAGCATTAACTATACTCATATAATTCATTATATATTGGATTTTATCCAAATCAAGAATTTTCCCATTTAACTCTATATTTGATGTAGTCTAAACTTCTTAAATACCTATATACGTTAATATATATGACTCTATCAAGCATATTACACGTATTTCCTAATTTATATACATTATTCAAATACATTTAAACAGATATACGAATATTTTATTAATTATCTCTTAAATTTTATATTATATGGATATTTATAAGCTTAAAATGAGAATTGGTGACAACCTTTTTGAAGCCGAAGGCAATAAAGAAACTGTCCAGGCCCAGTTTGAAATGTTTAAGGAATTGGTTTTGAAAGTCCCCAGTATAAAAACCCCCGCGGAAACAGCACCTCAGGCACATAACAGGCAATCCGATCAAGTCAGTCCCCCTAATGAACAACTTGATAAAATCATGAAAGTTGATGGTCGTATTGTGTCGTTAACTGTTGCCGCAGAAACTACAGATGATGCAGTCATGCTATTGATGTACGGGCAGAAAATTCATCGCAACAATGACAGTGTCACTGGCTCAGAACTCATGGATGGACTAAAAGTCTCTGGACAAGCTGTTGAACGTATAGATCGGATAATGGAGAAAGCCAGCAAGGGGGGGTTTTGCATTATCCTTGGCCACAAGCGCAGTAAACGTTATCGATTGACCAACAAAGGCATCTCTAAGGCTCGTGAAATTGCTCAAGATCGCATAGCACTTGTTGCTTAATCCATGGTGCAGCTCCGCATGACGTGCAAAACTTCAGCCGAAGGTTGTTATTTGATGAGTTAACCATCTAGTGCCCTATCCATTTTGTGGACAACAGCTAAAACGGCTGGCCGCGGCGGTTTTGTGACATCAAAATCAGGCCATCGTGTCGAGGGGGTATCGAAACTCGACCCTTCACCGGGGTGCTGTACGGAACAGAACATCGTTTTTTGATCCGGCGTGAAGCACGGGCTACAGATCTCCGCCCCGCGGGGAGCACGCAGAAAATGGCGGGATCGGGCACGATGGCTCCCTTGGGTACCACTGACCCATATACCATCCGCAACGCCCTGTTTTCCAAAGCCGTCGGTTGCAATCCACAGATGGCCGGAACGATCGAACGTGCCGTTATCCGGACAGGAAAACCAGCCCTGTTCACTGATGTCCGGGTGATAGCGGGCCTGGTCCATCGGGCTTTTCGGGTCACCGGCAAGTATGAAGATCTCCCATGTGAACTCTGGGGCGGTGTGATCACCGACGGGCGCAATGAATTCAAGGATGTGTCCATGGCGATTGAATCCCCTCGGGTTGGCAGGATCGTCTGACAGCGGCTCGCGCATCACATTGTTCGTGAGGATCGCAAAGACGTGGCCCGTGATTGGGTTGACCTTGATCTCCTCGGGTCGATCCATCGGGGTCGCCCCTGCAAGGTCTGCCGCCTTGCGCAGATCAATGACCACGTCCGCCTGGCTGGAGAAACCGTTGGCCCGTGTACAGGCGCCCTGTCCCCATACCAGGGGGTGCCAGATGAGCGCGCCCCCTTCGGTGAACTCGGCCACTGACAACTCGCCTTCATCCAGCAAGGTGCGGTTATGCTCGCTGTCTCCCGGGCGATAGCGGTGCTTGCTGACGAACCGGTAGATGTACTCGAAGGCCTGGTCATCACCCATGTACACCACTACCCGTCCGTCCGGATTAATGACCACATCGCAGCCCTCGTGCTTGCAGCGTCCAAGCGCCGTTCGTTTCACAGGCACGGAGTGCGGATCATACGGGTCGATCTCGACGATCCAGCCTGCGTGCATTCCGGCCTGCGGGTGCAGGTCCAGGTTCCAGTGTTCGTGAAACATCCCCCAAGCCGAGAGGGCGACGTCGCTGCCGTGCATGCCAAAGCGCTTGTAACTCCTGATCTCATCGGTCAGCCTTGCCTCGCCCATAAAGTAAAACTGCACATTTTCTTCTGCCGTGAGCACGGTGCCCCACGGTGTGACCTGTCCGGCACAGTTGCCGAACGTGCCCATGGATTCCACACCCTCGGGGGAGAAAGCGGTCCTGAGCCTGCGGTGGCCACGGGCCGGGCCGGAGAATCGCATTCCAGTCAGTGGCGTGATGCGCCGGTTGTATCCGGAGGCAATGTTGGTCTTCCAGACACCCGCTTGCCGAAATACCTCGATCACGGACAAGCCGTGTGCCTGTATCTCGATATCCACCTGTTCGCGACTCAGGCCAAAGGGGTCGGGTGTGCCCGGGTGCATCATGGCACTGCTCGCATACTCGTGGTTGACCGCCAGGAGGCCGGATTCTGATGAGTGGGGGGCACCCGGCAAGGGCAGCCAGGCGAGAAAATCATTGTTGTATCCGAATTGCCTGGCCTGGGCTTCGGGCGTTTGCCGGTACGGATCAAAGGCGGGCGCATCTCCGAACAGGGGATCGCCCCAGGCGAGCACGACCTGCCAGGTATAGCCTTCCGGCACATGCAGGGTGTCATCGAGCCCGTGGGGCAACTCCTTGAACGAAAGTGAAGACGCCATTCCCGAGGCCAGTGCCTGGCCGAGTAATGTCGATTGTGCACCGGCGAGCGCGGAACCTTTCAGGAAGGTGCGCCGTGCGATACGACGCTCGAGAATTTCACGAAACAGTGTCGAGCGATGTTCGCGCGGTACCGGGAGATCATCCACATCCAGACTGCTCATCTTCAATCGAGCTCCCCGGGGTTGCAGGGCACTAAACGATGGCTGATTGTAGCAGGCCTTTGCTGCAGGCCCGTGACAGGACTGCCAGCACGCAGGTCAGGCGGAACTCGGCAGATCCGGAAATGCGCTGGCCACCCCTGCATGGGTGATTTTACCGCCATGGAGATTGAGAGCCTCTCGCACGCCGGCTTCATACCCGAGAAAACCCTCAAGCCCGAGTCCGGCCAGCTTGCGGATATAGGGCAGCGTAGCGTTGCAATATGCCTGGGTGCTGGTGCGGCCTACCGCACCCGGCATGTTAGGGACACAATAGTGCACGATGTCATCGATCACGTATACCGGATCGCTGTGCGATGTGCGCCGGCTGGTCTCGAAACACCCGCCCTGGTCGATGGACACATCCACGAGGACGGCACCGCGCTTCATCTCACCCAGCATCGCACGGTTGATCAGCCTCGGTGAGCGTGCACCGGGAATCAGCAAGGCACCGATGATCAGGTCTGCCTGCACAGCGTACTGGTGCACGGCATGGGGATCACAGTAGATAGTCGTGACATTGTCCGGCATGACCTCATCGAGGTGCCTGAGCTTTCCAATATCGATATCCATGATGGTGACGTTGGCACCGAGCCCGGCTGCGACCCGTGCGGCGTTGGCGCCAACCACGCCAGCACCCAGCACCAGCACATTGGCCGGGGCCACACCGGCCACCCCGCCGAGCAGGATGCCGCGTCCCATCATCGGGCGCTCCAGGCATTTCGCCCCTTCCTGGATCGACATCTTGCCGGCCACCTCGCTCATGGGTTTGAGGAGCGGGCGCTCACCTCTCGGATCGCCCAACGTCTCGCAGGCCAGCGCCGAGATATTTTTTTCAAGGCAGGTCTCGACCAAAGGCCTTGAGACCGCCAGATGGAAGTACCCAAAGACCATCAGGGAGTTCGCGTAGTGCCCGATCTCGGACATCTGTGGCTCCTTGACCTTGAGCAGCAACTCGCATTCCTGGTGGATGGTCTCGGCCGAGTCCACAATGCGGGCACCAGCCTTTTGGTACTCTTCGTCCAGATAGCCGCTGCCCGTACCGGCCAGGGCCTGCACCCATACCTCGTGGCCATCCTCGACCAGCAACTGGGCGCCGACCGGCAGCAACGACACCCGGTACTCGTCGACCATGATCTCCTTCGGGACTCCAATCCTCATAACGGCATTATCCCAGAACCAGCTTCCAGATGTCTTCCAGAATGACCTTCAGATGCAAACAAAACCGGGCGGCCTCGGCTCCATTGATGACCCGGTGATCATAGGACAACGAGAGTGGCAGAAAATTCTGCCGGGAGGCCTCCTGCGGGGAAGAGCCGGTGCGCACGATCATGCGTGACAGGCCCAGAATGGCCACCTCGGGCGGATTGATGATCGGCGTGAATGCCTGCCCACCGATATGCCCGAGGCTCGTGACCGTCATGCTCGCACCGCCCATTTCGTCCGGCCTCAACTTTCGCTCGCGGGCACGCTGACCAAGGTCTGCCACCTCGACGGCCACTTCAGCCAGGGTCTTCTTGTCTACATCGCGCAGTACCGGCACCAGCAATCCATGCGGGGTGTCTACGGCGATGCCGATGTGGAAAAACTTTTTCAGCACGATGCACCCGTTCGCTGCATCGTAGGAGGCATTGAAACGCGGAAACTTGGCCAGTGCGCCGGCCAGGGCTTTGATGACGAAGATCGGTGGTGTAAGCCGCAGTCCTTGGGACTTTGCCTCCTCGGTCAGTTGGGCACGATAGGCCTCGAGGGCGGTCACATCGGCACGCTCAAAATGGGTCACGTGCGGGATGGACTGCCAGGCAGAAAGCAGGTTCTCTGCAGTCAGGCGCTGGATCCGGGTCAGGGGCTCTTCCTCGGTGTCCCCGTACTTGGAAAAG
>VXPJ01000136.1 GCA_009839635.1 Pseudomonadota bacterium | reverse complement strand
ATGCAGTTCTCGTCGCTTTACCTTGGTATCGGGCTTGACCTTCTCGGGCTCCGGCGAAGACTCCTGTACTGGTTCGGGGCTTGCTGCGGGATCGCTTTTCGGAGCGGGCTCTTCTGCCACCTGCGGGGGCGGTGCCGGTGTGGCCTCTTTTTCAGGTACCGGCGCAGCTTCCTCAGCCGGTTTCTGTTTCTCCTGCTCTGCTAGCTTGGCCTTGGCGGCGGCCTCCTCGGCAGCTTTTTCCCGTTGCGCGGCGGCTTCCTTTTCCCTTGCAGCTTCCTGCTGCGCACGCTCCTGGCGGGCCTTGGCCTCCTCTTCAAGAACAGTACTGCGCTTGACATACGTGCGCTTGCGACGTACCTCCACATTTACAGTCGTGCTGCTGGTGCTGCCGCGACCCTGCGTTGTGTTGACTTTGAGTTGCGAAGTACTTTTCCGGCGCAGCACGATTTTCCTGCCATCATCCGCAGGCAGGGCAGCAACCTTGCTGCGGTTGTTGCGCAGATAATTCAGCAGCTGCATCTTCTGCTTGTCACTGACCGTCTGGTCCGGCGTGCTGAAATCAAGGCCAGCCTCCGTAAGCTGGACCAGCAGCTTGTTGACAGGAATCTTGACGACTTCCGCAAGTTGTTTGACAGTAACTTCAGACATGGTGATCGTTTATCGCGTCAGTTCAAACCTTCCTTTACCGGGTAGCACCTTCACTGGCAAACCAAGGGGCACGTGCAAGCATGATCAGAGCACCCGCGCGCTCTGAATCGAGCCCCTCAATGTCCAGCAGATCATCGATGGACTGCTCGGCCAGTTCCTCCATCGTCGAGATCCCCCTGCAGGCAAGCTCAAATGCCAGATCCTTGTCCATACCTTCCATGTTCAGCAGGTCCGCCGACGGTTCGACATCCGCAAATTTCTCCTCCGTGGCGATGGCCGTGGTCAGCAAGATATCCCGTGCACGCTTGCGCAGTTCTTCCACGATCTCCTCATCAAACTCCTCGACCTCAACCAGTTCTTTCGGCGGCACGTAGGCAATTTCCTCGACGCTGGAGAACCCTTCCTGCACGAGGATCACGGCCACTTCCTCGTCGACATCCAGCTGCGACATGAACATGTCAGTGAGCTGGCGCGTTTCGGTCTCGCTTTTCTCTTCGGCCTGGCCCTCAGTCATCACGTTAAGCTCCCAGCCGGTCAGCTGACTGGCAAGTTTTACATTCTGCCCGCCCCGCCCGATCGCCTGGGAAAGTTTCTCATCGTCCACCGCAATGTCCATGCTGCGTTTGTCTTCATCCACAACGATCGAAGTCACCACTGCGGGAGACATGGCATTGATGACAAACTGGGCCGGATTCTCGTCCCAAAGAATGATGTCGATCCGCTCGCCCGCCAGTTCATTGGAAATGGACTGCACGCGCGAACCACGCATGCCGACACAGGCGCCGACCGGGTCGAGGTGCATATCGTTCGACTTGACCGAGATCTTCGCACGCAGCCCGGGATCACGTGCCGCCGACAGCACATCGATCAGCCCCTGTCCAACCTCGGGCACTTCCAGCTTGACCAGTTCGATCAGGAACTCGGGTGCGGTGCGTGTCAGAAACAGTTGCGGGCCCCGGACCTCCTCGCAAACCTCACGCAAATATGCACGGACCCGATCTCCCGGGCGCACAGCCTCTCTCGGCACCATCTGCTCGCGCGGGATAAAACCCTCCGCATTTCCGCCGAGATCCACGTAGGTCCCGGAATGGTCAACACGCTTGACCACTCCCATGATCAGCTCGCCGACCCGATCCTTGAACGCATCAACCACCTGGGATCTTTCGGCTTCGCGCACTTTCTGCACAATCACCTGTTTGGCCGTATGCGCGGAGATTCGCCCGAAGGCTACCGACTCGATAGGCACCTCGATGTACTGACCGATTTCGATTTCCGGGTGTTCGCTGATCGCATAGCTGTACAGTGTCTGCCTTTCAGGCGACTCAAATTCCGGATCCTCATCGTCCACGACCAGCCAGCGCCGGAAGGCTTCGTAATCACCCGACTCCCGGTCGATTGCAACACGCACATCCATTTCAAGACCATGCTTTTTCCGTGTTGCAGTAGCAAGCGCAGCTTCGATCGCCTCAAAGATAATCTCCTTGTCAACGCCCTTCTCGTTCGAAACTGTATCGACCACCAGCAAAATCTCTTTGTTCATAGACAGTTCACTCATGATTGATCACCAAATTCCATTTCCACGTCCAGCTTCACATTCCTTACGGCATTCAGTGGTACCGTGAATGATGCATCGCCCTGGATCCTGATCCTGACATGCTCTTCTTCGACGCTCTCCAGAAAACCATTGAAATTTCTTCGCCCTTCAACCGGCCAGGAAGTCTTGATTCTCACCTTGCTGCCCACCGCATCCTGCATCTGGTCAACACTGAACAGCAGCCGGTTAATGCCCGGAGATGATATCTCCAGGGTATAGGGCATATGAATCGGATCCTCTACATCCAATACGGCACTCAACTGTTCGCTCACCTGCGAGCAATCGTCTAGTGTTACGCCCTTCTCGCGATCGATGTACACCCGTACCTGGGCTGTCCGTTGACCGGTCTGGCAATCCAGTCCCCAGAATTGGTAGCCCATGCCGGAAACCACCGGCTCGACGATGGGCACTATGCCAAACGGATCTCTGTACAAATTCATTCGTCCAATAAAAAGGGCCCATCCAGGGCCCCTCCAAATTCTTGACCAAACAATGACTTATATGTCATCCAGATGATCAAGTATAGGTAAGAATGCTTCAAACATCAAGAGAATTACCGAGCTTTCGGCAAGTCTGCTACCCGGAACAAATTCCGGTGATCTGTCCTGGGGCCCAGTGCAAAAATCCCTGCCTGCCGTGCAGGCAGCTCAACCAGTTTCAGTCGTCATACAGGTTGGTGTAGGTGTCCAGGCCGATCCCCCCGTGATACTTGGGAAACGCTGCAACGATGCTGGTGACATGCTTGGACGGCATGCTGTCATACATCCTTTCCGCTTCATCCGCCTCCAGCAGTTCGATGCTTTCATCGCCGTCACTTTGCACGAAGTAGTTGGAGTTCAACGCACGAAACAGGAATTTTCCAGCCGCCTCATCGTAGGCCAATAGCGTAGACGTATCCGTCCGATAGGTTTCTGAATCAACCACTTGCTGTAGCTTTTTATACTTGGGCTCGGCTCTTGCTGGCATGGTGGAAACCTATTGACTGAGAAGGTTCGCTAGGCGGACTTCTTCTTGCCGAGCGTTTTGCCCTTGCGGAGGTCTTCCTCTTTTTCGCGGACCAGCGGAATGACCTTCTCGCCGAACTGCCTGAGTTCCCAGTCGTAATGCAGGTACCCGGTCAGGATGACCTTGATGCCAAGCTGCTTGAGCTCGATGATCCGGTCGGCCACGGATTCCGGCGTGCCAATCAGCCCCGTCTTGAAGCCGTCGTTGTACTGGATCAGGTCCTCAAAGGTGGAGTTTGTCCACATCCCCTCACCTTCCTTGGAGGAGCGCCCTGCCTGCTTGACGGCTTCCCCATAACTTTTTACCGCCTTGACATCCGCATTCATAATGATGTCCCGAAGTGTCTCGGCCGCCTCTTCCATGGTGTCACGAACGACGCAGAACCCGTTGCATCCGAACTTGACTTCATCCGGGTCTCTGCCGGATTCAACCGCCGCAGCTTTCGAATCCTCGATGATCTCCCTGAAGCCCTTGTTGGTGTTGCCGTTCATAAACAGCACGTCGGCCACATGCCCCGCCATTCTTCTCGCATCCTTGGAGTTGCCTCCCTGGAACACCACGATACGGTGCAGCGGCTTGGGCAGCATGGCCACTCCGTTGATCTGGTAGAAGTCGCCGTAAAAGGTGAACTTGTCCTGTGTCCACATGCCCTTCAGGATACGGATGAACTCCTCGGACCTGCGGTAGCGTTCAGTATGCTCTAGCCAGGGCAACCCATACCCGGTGTACTCTTCCTTGAACCAGCCGCTGGCAATGTTGATTGACGTCCTTCCCTGCACACAGCAGTCCAGCGAGGCCTGCATTTTTGCCACGATGGCAGGATGCCACAGGCCGGGATGACAGGCCGTGATCACTTCCAGGGTCTCGGTATGCTGCAAGACGGTGTTGGCGATCGTGAATGCCTCCAGTTGGTGGTCGGCACCATAACCCGACAGCCACCGGGTTTGCGCAAGTCCCATGGCGAACCCGGAAGCTTCGGCATCCTGCGCATAGCGGATATTCGCCTCCGACGACCAGCCCGTCTCCATCGGCAGATTGGTAATGACCTGGCCCCCTGAGACATTCGGCAGCCAGTAGGCAAACTCGACCCGGTCCGACTCCACCCACGCCGGGGGCTTCAGCGGATTTTCAGCATTCGACAACAGCTTGGGATACTTCGCCATGTCTTAACTGATACTCGGATGAGTGTGTCTGTGCACCTGAGCGTTCCGGATGGACTGATGTGCGTGCTGTCCTGGAGATCAAAACAGGCTGCCCGGGGTGCCCGGCATTCCCTGCCAGCTTTTACTGCAACCCGATCCCGGATGCCGAAGGAAAATCCCGTTTCGCAATCAGACTATTCCTTCGTGTCCATGGTGATGATGTGGCCCAATTTCTCCTGCTTGCTCTTCAGGTACTTCTTGCGAAACTGGTTATTGGTATACGACAGTATGGGAATACGCCGGACCAGCTTGATGCCGAAATTCTCAATCCAGCTGCACTTGTTCGGGTTGTTGGTCAGCAATTGCACGCGCTCTATATGCAGTGCATGCAATATGTGGGCAGCCACTGAATGGTCTCTTTCATCGGCATCAAACCCCAGGGCGCGGTTCGCCTGCACCGTATCGAAGCCGCACTCCTGCAGTGAATACGCCTTCAGCTTGTTGACCAGACCGATGCCACGGCCTTCTTCCCTCATGTAGAGCACCACTCCGCAGTCATGCTCCTGGATCACTTTCATGGCAGTTTGGATCTGGTCGCCGCAATCACAGCGTGCGGACCCGAACACATCGCCGGTCAGGCACTCGGAGTGGATTCTCACCAGTACATCGTCATCCTTGTCCCATGATCCCTTGACCAGCGCCAGGTGCTCCTTGCCGGTCAGGTTGTCGCGAAAGGCGATCAACTCGAACTCGCCCCAGCGTGTCGGAAGCTGAACGGTGACCACCCGCTCTACCCGGGACTCAAAACGAAGCTTGTAGCGGATCAGGTCCTTGATGGCGATGATTTTCAAAGAAAACCGCTCGGCGATCTCCATCAGGTCAGGCAGCCTAGCCATCGAGCCATCTTCCTTCAGGACCTCGCACAGCACCCCGGCCTTGCGCATGCCTGCCAGGCCCATCAGATCTACGGCTGCCTCGGTGTGCCCTTCTCTCTGGAATACTCCGCCATCGACTGCTCTCAGTGGGAAAATATGGCCCGGGCGCGAAAAGTCCTCCTGGGTGATGTTGGAGTCCGCGAGGGCCTTCACGGTCTTGGCACGATCGGCGGTCGAGATTCCCGTGGTGGTCCCGTGTTTGAGATCCACGGACACTGTAAAGGAGGTCGTGTGCAGTGAATCATTTTCGCCCTGGGGCACCATCAGCTTCAGGCCGATTTCTTCGGCACGCTGCTCCGTGATCGCAGTACATATCAGCCCGCGCCCCTCGGTAGCCATGAAATTGATCATGTCCGGGGTGCACTTGTCGGCGGCTCCGACAAAATCACCCTCGTTCTCACGGTTATCATCATCCACCACGATGATGACATTTCCGCGCCTCAACTCGACTAGCGCTTCCGGTATGGTGCTGAAACTGATTGGCTCTCTAGTCGACATGACCCATATCCCTCATCTCGTCTGCTGTGTATCCAGTAGCCGGCATCTTAATAAACTTCCTTTCCGCTCGACCATACCCACAATGTTCCTGCCCGCTTGGAGGCCGATTATATCGGCACATTTTGTGAAAGTGTATCAAAAAGCCCCATGCACCACGTGTAGTCAGCCTATGCCTTATGGTGATCCAATCACCGTACGAAGTCAGGCAACAATTGAGCCTGAATTTTGGTGAAGGCTGAAATGAACTGTAATGAAGTGAAAAAGCCGTCCTGAAGACGGCTTTGGATTTGGTAGCGGGGGCAGGATTTGAACCTGCGACCTTCGGGTTATGAGCCCGACGA
>VXPJ01000156.1 GCA_009839635.1 Pseudomonadota bacterium | reverse complement strand
GGTGATGAAGGAAAATCCTGCTCATGATCTTGGCATTCCCTTGCGGCTAGATGGCTTTTCCCGCGAAGGCACGTACTCAGAAAAGCTCAGGCTCAAGTCGCGCCTGACAGCCTAGACAATTGTCTCAAAGGGCAACACCTTGACCGCATCGCCTACCTCGACACCTGAGGATTCCATCGGCAGTATGATGAAGCAGTTTGCATCGGACATGGAGCGCAACACCCCGGAGCCCTGCGGACCTGTCTTGGATACCCTGTAACTGTGGCCCGACGAACCGCCGTCTTTTTCCCAGGTCAAAATGCCCCGCTGATACTCGACGCGACCCGCGCGCTTGCGCAGCTTGGAGGAGCAGGTGGCTGTGACTGTCAGGGGCTCTTGGTGGGGATTCCCCATCATTTTCCTTAACGCCGGCAGCACAAAGACATAGAAGGTCACCATGACGGAAACCGGATTCCCCGGCAGACCAAAAAACCATGCATTGCCAATCTTCCCGAATGCAAGGGGCCGCCCCGGTTTCATGGCTACTTTCCAGAAATGAACTGTACCGTGCTGTTCCAGTATCTCCTTTACGAAATCGGCTTCGCCGACGGACACACCTCCGGAGGTAATTACAACGTCGGCCTCGGCCGCAGCGTCCGAGAAGACCTGCTCGATCACATTTCTTTCATCCCCGATGACGCCCAGGTCGGTGATTTCGACTCCCAGGCGAGACAGCATGCCGTACAGGGTGTAGCGGTTGCTGTCGTAGATCTGGCCTTTTTGCAGTTTGGAGCCGATGGGCCGCAGCTCGTCACCTGTAGAGAAGAAGGCAACCCGCAACTTTTTGTACACGGTGACCTCGCCAATACCGGTGGAAGCCAGTAGCCCGAGTTCCGCCGGGCGGATGTGCTTGCCGCTTTCCAGAACGATCTCGCCGGCCTGGATATCCTCACCAGCCTGGCGAACGTTTTGCCCGGGCTTGTTGTTGCTGTCAATGCTGACCATATCGCCGTTTTTCTCGACACGCTCTTGCATCACCACCGTATCGGAGCCGTCTGGCATGGCAGCGCCCGTCATGATACGCACACATTCTCCGGGCCGGATGGATTCAGTAAACGGCCGTCCGGCCCAGGACGTCCCGATCACAGACAGCACGGCCTGTCCGCGCACAGGAATGTCTTCACCGCAAATCGCATACCCATCCATCGCAGAATTTGTATGGCCGGGTACGTTGATCCTTGAATGCGACTCGCTGGCGATTACGCGCCCTAACGAATCCTGGATCGGTACGGTCTCGACCTCATGCGGTCGGGGTACAGTGTTGATAATTTGCGTTAACGCTTGTCCTGCGTCCAGGGATGCCGGATCAAAGTCATCCATGCAACTGGGATCATAGCGTTGGTCAGTGGAAGTCATAGGCGTACCTTGAGGCTCTGATGCACTATTATAATCGGGGCCGGTTTGCAGAATGAAGCCGGGCTTGCAGATGCTGCTTCGGCAGCCCTGGGCCACGGTATACAGTCCCTGTTGGAGTACAATACAGGTAAGGCGGTGCCTTGCTTTTGGTCATGGCTGAGATAAAGGAGTTTTGGTGACATTCATTGTTTGGTGTCTGGTACTGGGCGGCTTGGTGTTTGGCCTGAGCAGGGCCACGTGGTCATTTTCCGTGTGGACCTTGATATCTGGCGCTGGCCTGCTGTTACTGACCTTGTTTGGTTTTGTGTCCATCGTGGGAGGCATTGTCCTGTGGGCGCTGTTCGTTTCTCTGGCACTGCTCAACTCGCCCGATCTGCGCACCACGTTTTTAAGTAGACCCATGTATGCCTACATTCGCAAAGTGCTGCCGCCATTGTCAGATACGGAGCGCGAGGCTGTTGATGCAGGGACCTCGTGGTGGGAAGCGGAATTGTTCCAGGGAAACCCTGACTGGAAAAAACTGCTGGAGCACAAGACCTCGGCACTTTCCGAAGAAGAGCAGGCATTCCTGGATGGGCCCGTAGACGAGTTATGCCGAATGATCGATGACTGGAAAATGACCAGCGAGCTGAATGACCTTCCCCCAGAGGCCTGGGAATTCCTCAAGAAAAACAAGTTTTTCGGAATGATCATACCGAAGAAATACGGAGGTCTTGAATTTTCTGCCGTCGCGCATTCTTCTGTGGTCATGAAAATCGTGAGTCGCAGCGGCAGTGCGGCTACCACTGTGATGGTACCGAACTCGCTGGGACCCGCTGAGCTCTTGCTGCACTACGGCACGGAGGCGCAGAAAAGTCACTACCTGCCAAGGCTTGCCGCAGGGGAAGAAATTCCCTGTTTCGCCCTGACAGGCCCTGATGCCGGGTCCGATGCCGGTGCGATGCCGGATACCGGCGTGGTATGTCGAGGCATGTTTGAGGGAAAGGAAGTTCTGGGTCTGCGTTTGAACTGGGCAAAACGCTATATCACACTGGGGCCTGTTGCGACCGTTCTTGGGCTTGCCTTCAAGGCCTATGATCCGGATGGCCTGCTTGGCGAACGGGAGAGCCTTGGTATCACCTGTGCCCTGGTTCCCACCAACACACCCGGGGTGCGTATCGGCACCCGGCACAACCCGCTCAACGCTTCCATCCAGAATGGCCCGAATTGGGGAGAGGACGTATTTATACCAATCGATTGGGTCATCGGAGGACAGGACCAGATTGGCAAAGGTTGGCGCATGCTCGTGGAATGTCTCTCCGTAGGACGTGGTATCTCGCTGCCTGCCCTGAGTGCGGGTGCTGGAAAATATGTCAGCTACATGAGCGGCGCTTATACCCGAACCCGCAGGCAATTCGGCATCCCGATCGGCAAGTTCGAAGGTGTGCAGGAAGCTCTGGCCAGGATAGGAGGACTGACCTACATGATGGAAGCCGGGCGCAGACTGACCGCCTCGGCCATCGACCATGGAGAGAAACCGTCCGTCGCGACGGCGATGCTCAAGTATCACAATACGGAAAGTGTGCGCAGGGTGATCAACGATGCCATGGATGTGCACGGGGGCCGCGGAATCTGTCTGGGACCGAGCAACTATCTTGCACAGATTTACCAGTCCATGCCGATGAGTGTCACGGTTGAGGGTGCAAACATTCTGGTCCGCAGTCTGATCATCTTTGGGCAGGGAGCGATGCGCTGCCATCCTTACCTCATGGCCGAGATCAACGCAGTATCGGACACGGATCGCGAGGCCGGGCTGAGAGAATTCGACCAGATCTTGTTTCAGCATCTGGGCTATACCGCCTGCAACGGTGCGAGATCATTCTTGTATGGTGTGACCCGGAGCCGGCTTGCACCAAGCCCCGTGCAGGGACCCACCCGGGGATACTTCAGGCGCCTGGCAAGGATCAGTGCAAGTTATGCATTTGTCTCCGATTTTGCGCTGCTGTTTTTGGGAGGAAACCTCAAGCGCAGGGAAAAGCTTTCCGGTCGCTTTGCGGATGTCCTGGGTTACATGTACCTGTGTTCGGCGATTCTGAAGCATTACCAGGAGACAGGAAGACCCGCAACAGATCTCCCGCTGGTCGAGTGGAGTGCAAAGTACTGTCTGTACCATGCCCAACACGCCCTGGATGAAATCATGCGGAATTTTCCCTCGCGAATCGTCGGGCAACTCCTGCGCGCCATCGTGTTTCCCACAGGAAGAAGTCTGCATTATCCCGATGATGCACTGGGACAACGTGTTGCCGAGATCCTCATTGAGCCGTCTGCAGCCCGGGATCGGCTGACCGAGGGAATCTTCAAGAGCACTGACCCCGAAGATGTCACAGGGCGAGTACAGCATGCATTGGCCGCCGTGATCGCCGCAGAGGGGGCAGAACGCAAGCTTGCGAAAGCAGGCATCTCCGCCCCGGAGAGGGGCCGCCCAGAGGACTGGCTGGGCAATGCAGTTGCACAAGGCATCGTCACGCAACACGAAGCTGAACTTGTTGAACAGGCGCGTATCGCAACGCAGGCGGCAATCGCAGTTGATGATTTTCCATTGGGCATGGAAGCGCACCGACCGGTGAACAAAGCACGGGAAAATGCAGGCAACCACGCTGAGCAGGCGGATACAAGCCAAATGCCGGATGGGTTGTCCCGATGAGCAGTATCCTCCAGACAGTCAGGTACAAGCGGGCAGCTACCCCACAGGGTACCTGGCCTGCATCTTGGATGTGTACCTGCTTCAGTTCAGGGATTTGAGCAATACGTATACAGCTCCGGTGCCGCCATCTACGGGTCGTGCCGAGCAAAAGGCCAGTATCTCCTCTCTTTTTTGCAGCCACCGGTTGACCATGGGTTTTAATTTCGGCCCCCGGTTGCTCGAACCATGTCCTTTACCGTGAATGATCCGCACGCACCGTATGTTTTTTTCACGTGAGGACTGAATGAAGTCCACAAGTGCAAGCTTGGCTTCGGCAATGGTCAAGCCGTGCAGATCGAGCTCAGCCCCGATGCTGTACTGCCCCTTCTTGAGTTTTCTGAACGCATTTTTGCGGACCCTGTCGTTGCGGAATGACAGGCTGTCGCCTGGCTGCATGTCTTCGAACTCCAGACTGGTGTCCAGCGACTCTTCCAGGACACGCCCGTGGTCTTTCATGGTTTCCAGGGGCAGGGCGCTTGGCTTGGGCGTATTGTCTTCCGTGCGGTTTGAGTGGTCCGAGTGCAGCGGCCTGACACCCTTTACAAGGTCTGCGAAGCGGGCTTTCTTACCTGAACAACTTCCTTGCTTGGACATGTTTGCATTCCATTTCAGTGTATTATTTTGCTACGATTCCTGACCGGGCGCTTGGTCAATTCTACTTCCCACAGCGGCAGATTTCAGTAGCAGCGATGCATCTATTACTCAGCAACGATGACGGAATTCGATCCGAAGGACTCAAAGCCCTGGCCGACGCACTCTCTCCACTGGGAAAAATTACCGTTGTCGCGCCGAGCCGGGATCACAGTGCTTCCAGCAATTCCCTGACACTGGACGCACCGATTCGTGCACACTGTATTGCCGAAAACTGGTACAGCGTGGACGGTACGCCCACCGACTGCGTGCATCTGGCCATCACTGGCCTGATTAAGGATGAGCCGGACATCGTGATTGCAGGCATCAATCTGGGAGCCAACCTTGGAGATGATGTGATTTATTCGGGTACAGTGGCCGCAGCCATGGAAGGCCGATTTCTGGGGTTGCCGGCGGTGGCCATTTCGGTAAATTCTCACCGCCCGCATGATCTGCAGGCCTGTGCCAGGGTTAGCCATGAAATCATCTCCAAGCTTACCGGGCAACAATTGCCCCAGGATTTGATCATCAATGTCAACATACCTGATTTGTCGATGCAGCAGATAAAAGGCATGGAAACTACCCGCCTGGGCAGCCGGCATAAGGCAGAACCGGTCATTGAGTCTGCTGACCCGCGAGGAGATACGATCTACTGGGTGGGTGCGGCTGGCCCTGAACAGGATGCAGGCCCGGGCACCGACTTCCATGCCATCAGAAATGGCTGCGTTTCCGTAACCCCCCTGCACCTCGACTTGACTCACTACAAGGCCATGCAGCCGATCGAGCAGTGGGTCTCGGCATGCAAATTCACCTGAGCTGGAAGCTTCTGCAGTGATTCTGAAACCGAAACAGCACGAAGGCATTGGCATGACTTCGCAGCGTACGAGGGACCGCCTGATCTCACGTTTGCACGACCGGGGTATCCGCAACAAACAGGTCCTGCAGGCATTGCGTGTGACGCCAAGGCACCTGTTTGTCGACGAGGCACTGGCTTCCCGCGCCTACGAAGATACGGCCCTGCCAATCGGTCACAAGCAGACAATTTCACAACCTTACGTCGTAGCCTGCATGACAGAGGCTGTTTTGCAGGGCGGGGTGCTGGAAAAAGTGCTGGAGGTCGGGACTGGGTCCGGGTACCAGGCTGCAGTACTGTCCGGACTGGTTGAAAGGGTGTATACCGTTGAGCGCATTGAAGCTCTCTACCAGCAGGCGCGCAAGCGTGCAATGCAACTTGGCCTTCGCAATATACAGTTCAAGCTGTCCGATGGTTCATGGGGCTGGGAAAGTTATGCGCCATATGATGCCGTGGTGGTCACTGCGGCTTCGGATGAAATTCCATCGGCTCTGATTGACCAGTTGGCGGATAACGGCCGCCTGGTCATTCCGGTGGGGCAGCCGTCAGGAGCACAGGATCTCTTGCTGTTGCACAAGAACGGAAATCAGGTTGAACAGGAAAACCTTGGCAGTGTCAGTTTTGTGCCGCTTGTGCAAGGAAATGTATTTACATAGTGATCTGCAATGAAACTGTTCACCCGGCTTTATGCAAGCGTGATGACCTGGGCCCGTCACCCCCGTGCCGGGTATTACCTGGCAGGAGTGAGTTTTGCGGAGTCCTCTTTTTTCCCGGTGCCACCGGATGTGTTGCTGATTCCGATGACAGTGGCAAGGCCTGATCGTGCCTGGTGGTTTGCGTTTCTCACAACGGTCACTTCTGTGGCGGGAGGGGTGCTGGGCTATTTCATCGGGGCATTTGCCTTCGAGTATATCGAGCCCTGGCT
>VXPJ01000036.1 GCA_009839635.1 Pseudomonadota bacterium | reverse complement strand
GCTCTCGACATTGAGCGCCGAGAAACTCATACGCACACCCCGGTTCTCGAAAGCCGGCAGATGACCGTAGCGTGCGGCAGCCTCCTCCAGCAGTTGGGCCAGCGACACATACTGGTCCAGTTCAACGAATTCGGGGATGCCTTTCGGGTAATTTTTTAGCCAGATTTTTTCCATATGGCAGGCTATGGAAAGTGGTCGCCAGTCTGTATCTCGGGGATATGATTTTCAAAACGTGTGTACTGGCCCAAAAAAGTGAGCCGGGTCTTGAATATTGGGCCGTTGCGTTGCTTGCCGACGATGATCTCGGCAGTCCCCTGGTCGGGGGAGTCTTCACGATACACTTCGTCGCGGTAGATAAAGACGATCAGGTCCGCATCCTGCTCGATCGCCCCCGACTCACGCAGGTCCGACATCACCGGCCGCTTGTCCTGACGCTGCTCCAGGCTGCGGTTCAGCTGGGACAATGCAACTACCGGCACATTCAGTTCCCTGGCAAGTGCTTTCAATGAGCGGCATATTTCGGAAATTTCAGTGGCTCGATTCTCGGAGGTTCCACCGACCGTCATGAGCTGCAGGTAATCCACAACAACCAGCGACAAGCCATGCTCGCGTTTCAGCCGGCGGGCACGAGCCCTCAGTTCCGTTGGTGACAACACTGCGGAATCGTCGATGAACACGTTGGCTTCCTGCAACATCGACATTGCACTGGTCAGGCGAGGCCAGTCCTCGTCTTTCAACTTGCCGGTGCGAACCCGTTGCTGATCAATCCGCCCCATGGAGGAAAGCATACGCATGGCCAAGGAGGGGGCGGGCATTTCCATGCTGAAAATGGCCACATTGATTTTCGTCTGAAGCGCAGCGTATTCAACGATGTTCATGGCAAAACTGGTCTTGCCCATGGAAGGTCGCCCGGCAATGATGATCAGATCCCCTTTCTGCAGGCCTGCCGTTTTTTCATCGAACTCAGTAAAGCCACTGGGAATGCCGGTGATGTGGTCTGCACGTTCAGATAACTCGTCAATCTGCTCAACGGTTGTTTTAAGCAAGGACCTGATGTTGACAAAGCCTTGCCCGGACTGCGCACTGCGGTCGGTGATATGAAAGATCTTCTGCTCTGCCTCATCCAGCAGATTCTGGATATCCTTGCCATCCGGTGAAAGGCCGCTTGCTGCAATTTCATTACCCACCTGGACCAGCTGCCGGAAAACGGATTTTTCCCGCACGATGTCCGCATAGGCCCTGATATTCGAAACGCTTGGAATGTCGTTTGCCAGAGTCCCGAGGTACGCCAGGATGTTGGTGTTCTCGATTTCGCTTCTCTGGCGAAGCAGGTCGGACAGGGTCAGGACATCGAATACCTGACGCTTGTCGGCCAGTTCACCGATGGCCCGGAAAATCAGGCGATGGTTGAAAAGATGAAAATCATCCTCGTTGATCTTGTCTGCGACCTGGTCCCAGGCAGAGTTGTCCAGAATCAACCCGCCAAGAACCGCCTGCTCGGCTTCCAGTGAATACGGGGGCGTGCGCAGATTCTCGGCATAGGTCACGCCGTAGTCGGGTCCCGTTTTCGTCACTTCAGCCACAATATCTTCCGCTGTCCTCCCGGCTGCTGCCAAGGCTCATGAAATTGACCGATCATTCTTCGGGGATAATCTTCAGATTGATCGTCGCGATCACATCCGTGTGCAAACGGATATCGACCTGGTATTCGCCAGCCTGCTTGTATACGCCGGATGGCAGGCGGATCTCCTTTTTTTCCACCGGTTTTCCTGCATCGCTCAAGGCCTGGGCAATATCCACAGTCCCCACAGAACCGAACAGCTTGCCCTCCTCGCCGGCAGATTTTGCCGTGATCGCAAGTAAAAACCCGTCCAGCTCAGCCTTGCGGGCCTCAGCCGCAGCCAGCGAGTCTGCTGCCATCTTTTCCAGCTCCGCACGCCGCGCTTCAAATTCGGCAAGATTTTCCGCGGTCGCAACCTTGGCCTTGCCGCTGGGCACGAGGTAATTGCGCGCATACCCGGGTCGGACCCTGACCTTTTCACCCAGATCCCCGAGATTGTCCACTTTCTCCAGCAAAATCACTTCCATCTTGTATCTCTCTTTCTCAACAAAGGTTCATTATAAACGGTTGTTCATGCCCCGTTCACTCTTCAGATTTTATAAATCGCTTGCGAAAATCCACGAAGCCGTCCAGCACACCGGCCGATGCAAGCACCAGCATCATTTGCGGGGTCACGATAAAAAGCAGGCCATACACGGCCACGAAACCCAGCAGGGGCTTGGAGAGGGCACCGATGACTGCATGCGCCAGGCCCAGACCCTGCAAGAAGAACATGCTGAGGCATACAATCGTCAACTGCCAGAAAATAGCAGCCTTGGTACCCCAGGCCACTACCGCAAACAAGGCCACCGAGATGGCCAGTATCCGCCCCAAATTGAAGCGTGCGAACTCCTTGTGAAAAGCCTGCGCATCGTCCAGCAAGTCATTCCACCAGCCGCCAAAAGACAACGTCACGCTGACGGTCAGCAGGTACACCGCGACTACCATGCCGGTCATCAGGGAGGCGATTCCAGGCAGGTATTGCTCAGCCTGCTCGAGGCTGAGATTTGCGCTCTGCATCATGATCTGAAATGACGGACCCTGTTTGATCGCCTCCAGGAGGTTCGTCAGGTAAAGCAGCCAGTCTGCCTGCAGGTCCGGGAACAGGACCGCAACGAGCAGCGTGAGCACTGCCCCGAAAACGGTCAGCGCCTGTAATGCGATGCTCAGTGACTGGAAGTGCTGGTACATATAGGCGACAGCAACGATGGATACCCAGACGATCAGGGGGCCCGCAGTGAGGTTCCCCAGCAGCAGCCAGGTACTCAGCGCTATCAGTGCAACACAGATGAGCAAAATACGGATCGCATGTCGCATTCCAATCTTCAGTGTGATCAAGGCAAGCGCACCGCCACTGAAAATGATCAGGAAGGGGAACACAAATGACAGCAGTGCAAAGAAAAACACGACCGTCACAGCCTGAAACGGCCCGGAGAGGATATAGCGCGCCAACGAACGCATGGCTGGCTACGAATCAGTCAAGGTACGGCTTAAAAAAGCACTCAATGCTGATCACTGTATGGCAGCAAGGCGATATAGCGAGCCCGTTTGATCGCCTTTGACAACTGGCGCTGGTATCTCGCCTTTGTTCCGGTGACCCGGCTCGGGACAATCTTGCCTGCCTCACTGACAAAATCCTTCAGCAGTTTGACGTCTTTGTAGTCAATCTCCTTGGTACCATCCTCAGTGAAACGGCAGTACCTTCTTTTTCTGTAATAGTTCGCCATATCAGCATCCTCCTGCCAGGCTGGCCATGATCTGCCGAAGCATCCGTTGCGAAGGACAGTTACTTATTTTCATCTGCATTCTCCGGCGTGGCCTCAGTTTCGGCATTCTCATCCGGGCCACTGTCGGCTTCCTCTGAAGACGGGGGCTTTTCCTCGGAAGATTGTAGCTTTTCTTCAGAAGGCTGTGGCTCGTTCTCAGGGGATTGCGGTTTTTCCTCGGGAGCCTGCACCGTGTCCTTGGAAGACTTGGGTTTTTCCTCGGTGTCCTGACTTTCAGATTCGGCCCTTTCACTTTCGATCATCTTCATCATCGGCGAGGGTTCGGTAACCGCTTTCTTCCTGGAAATCACCATGTTGCGAACCACCGCATCGTTGAAACGAAACGCTGTGTTCATTTCATTCAGGATCTCCTGTCCACACTCGATGTTCATCAGCACATAGTGTGCCTTGTGGACTTTCTGGATTGGATAGGCAAGCTGCAAGCGGCCCCAGTCCTCCAGTCTGTGGACCTTGCCGTTACCCTCTTTTTCAATGATTGAGCGATAGCGTTCAATCATGGCAGGGACCTGGCCACTCTGGTCTGGGTGGACCAGGAACACGATTTCATAATGGCGCATTCAGTTCTCCTTATGGGTTTACAGTCTCCCGGGAATTCTTGTCGAAGTACTCGGTGAGACAAGGAATCGTTGATGCCTTCAGAGATCGCGAAGTCTACGGGAAGAGCCTGCACCGGGCAAGCCCGCAGGAGAACAGGCATGGAGGATTCCGGAATCTCCCGTTGAAGGCGAACGGCTCTAGCGGCGTTTTTTCCGTTTTCTCGAGCCGTGCTTGGTGTCCCGGTTTGAATCCGGCAGGACAAAATCTATTTTTCTCTCATCCAGCCCCACCCGCGAAACGATTACATTCACCTCATCTCCGAGCCTGTAACGTCTTTTACTGCGCTCACCAAACAGGCACCGCGACGGCTCGTCATAGTGGTAGTAGTCGTTCGCCAGCGAGGTCACGTGCACCAGCCCTTCAACAAATATGTGGTCCAGGGTGACAAAAAACCCGAATGCGGTGACAGAACTGATCACGCCCGAAAACTGTTCCCCCAGCTTGTCCAGCATGAACTCGCACTTGAGCCAGGCATCCACATCGCGCGTGGCATCGTTGGCCCTGCGCTCGCACATCGAGCACTCCTCACCCAGCAGAAGAAGATCATTCTCGGAAAACGGAAACGGATCCTTCTTGCGGGCTTCCAGCAGGTGCCGGATGGTTCGATGCACGACCAGGTCCGGGTATCGCCGGATCGGGGAGGTGAAATGTGCATACAGGGGCAGTGCGAGCCCGAAATGTCCGATGTTCTCCGGGCTGTACGCTGCCTGCGCCATGGAACGAAGCAGCACCATTTCAATGATGTGCCGGTCCTTGCGATGCGAGATTTTCTTCAGCGTTGCCAGATAATCTTCGCTCCGAGGTTTGTCGGACCGGGTAAACCCCACGCCGAGGGTCTGCAGGTACTCCCTCAATTCTCGCGTTTTCTCACTGGTCGGGCCGTCATGGACACGATACAGGGTGGGCAGCTTGCGTTTGCTGATGAACCTGGCTGCCGCAATGTTTGCGCTGATCATGCATTCTTCAATGATCATGTGGGCCTGGAAGCGCTGTTGCGGGACAATGGCCTTGATCTTCTTGTGTTCATCGAATTCAAAAAAGCTTTCCTGGGTATCGAAGTCGATCGCCCCTCTTTTCTTGCGCTGCTTTCTCAGGGCACGGAAGGCCCCCTGCAGGTGCTCCAGATCAGGCCTGACATGGCTGAAACGTTTGCGCATTTTTTTATCCCTGTCGTACAGGATCTTCTGGACTTCCTCGTAGGTCAGGCGCGCCGCAGAACGCATGACCGCATCGTAGAAACTGTAGCGCTTCAGCACCCCATCCCTGGAGACAAACATCTCGCACACCATGCAAAGCCGGTCGGTGTCCGGTTTGAGCGAACACAGTCCGTTGGAAAGCCGTTCGGGAAGCATGGGCACCACGCGCTCCGGAAAATACACCGAGATACCGCGTTTGCGGGCCTCAAGATCCAGTGCTGAATCCATCTGCACATAATGCGAGACATCCGCAATCGCGACCCACAGGCGCCAGCCGTTTTCGCGCGGCTCGCAGTACACCGCATCGTCAAAATCCTGGGCATCGCTGCCATCGATAGTGACAAAGTTCAGTGTGCGCAGGTCCTTGCGTTGTCCCAGCTGCTGCTTGATCGTGCTTTTCCGGTACTGAGCCGCTTCACGCAACACCTCCTCGGGCCAGCGATGCGGTATATCGTAGGACCGGATCGCGACATCGATTTCCATACCGGGAGCAAGGTGGTCTCCGAGCACCTCGATGACCTTGCCGATGGCCTGTCGCGAGCGGTTGGGCGGTTCCACGATAGCAGCCACCACGAATTGCCCGTTCACCGCCTTCCCGGCAGACCCGTCAGGGATCATGACATCCTGACCCAGACGCTTGTCATCGGGTACCACGAATCCGATGCCGGATTCCTGGTAGTACCTGCCCACGATCTGCTTGTTGTGACGTTTGATGATCTCTACCAGCTTTCCCTGCGGTTTGTCGTCCTTGGAATTCCCAGTCGGCCGCACGACCACACGGTCTCCATGCATCAGGGAGCGCATTTCATGGGGAGACAGGAAAAGATCCGGACCCCCTTCGTCGGGAATCAGAAAACCAAAGCCGTTGGTATGGCCCATCACCCGCCCCCGTACCAGGTTGACCTTGGCGACCGGGAGATAATGGTTTTGGCGGTTGCGTATGATCTGCCCATCACGCTCCATCGCCACCAGGCGCCGTTTCAACGCGTTCTCGGCCTTGTCTGTGCTGATGTCCAGTGCCCGGTGCAGGGCCGTCGCCGACAGTGGGCCCTTGCTGTCTTCGAGCACGTCAAGAATAAACTCCCGGCTGGCGATCGGGTGCTTGTATTTTGCAGCCTCGCGCCGGCTGTAGGGGTCCTTGAGTTTCTTTTTCTTCCTTGTCATGGGGAATGCACTTTACCTTTTCACACTGAAAACCGGAAACTTCCCGATTCCGTCGGGCCGGCCATATCGCCATGAGTCGCGTTGACAAGTATCCGGGCGCTTCGTAAAGTGCCCACCTTCCGGCGGGCCAGAACCGGCCCAGGACGGGAAAATGCCGAGGTGGCGAAATTGGTAGACGCGCTAGCTTCAGGTGCTAGTGGGAGCAA
>VXPJ01000123.1 GCA_009839635.1 Pseudomonadota bacterium | reverse complement strand
GTAGATCTTAACCAATGCGAACAGGTTGTTCACATCGGTCAGGGTGACCGATGCCATACCCTGTGCACGCACCCCTTCCATGAGCTCGGGGATGCGCACGATACTGTCGACAAGCGAGTACTCGGTGTGCAGGTGCAGGTGTACGAATTGTCCCATGGCGTCGTTCGGGGCTACGGCAGCGGTGGTTGCAAACCGGCAGAGGACGGGTTTCGGCCTTCGGGGTGTTGCGGGCGTACAGCAAGCGTATCGCGGACCGGCCCGTAGCTCTTGCGGTGCAGGTCCGAGGGGCCATGCGCGTGCAGGGCATCCAGGTGATGTGCCGTCGGATACCCCTTGTGCCGGTCAAACCCGTACTCGGGGTAGTCGGCATGGTAGGCCCGCATTTCCGCATCCCGTGTCACCTTGGCCAGGATGGATGCGGCACTGATCACAGGCACCGACCGGTCCCCCTGGACGATGGCCTTGCAGGGGGCCGCCAGTTCCGGACAATGCAGGCCGTCCACCAGCACCTGCTCCACCGGGAAAGGAACGGACTTCCAGGCACGGGACATGGCAAGCAATGTTGCCTGGTGGATGTTCAGGCGGTCAATCTCGCCTGCAGAGGCCCGCCCGATGGCCCAGAACACGGCCTTGGACGTGATCTCTGTAAAAAGATCCTCACGCCTTTTCGGGCTCAGCTTCTTGGAATCCTGAAGTCCGTCTATGGTCTTCACCGGGTGCAGCACCACGGCAGCTGCAATTACCGGCCCGGCCAATGAGCCCCGCCCCGCTTCATCGATTCCGACGACCCGATCCGACGGGTGTGTGCTTTCTATGCCCTGCAATGATTGACTAAAACTAATTGACGTTGCCGAAGTAAGGGGTAGTGGCCTGCAAACAAACTTGTATACTGCACACCTGTGTAAAGGATACTGGAATTATCGTGTCAGATATACAAACGGCGGTCATCGGTGTAGGTCATCTGGGCAAGTTTCACGCAGAGAAATTTTTTCAGTTGCAAAACAGCACCTTAGCGGCTGTCGCAGACAAGGATTTCGAGAAGGCGCAGGCGGTGGCGGCGACCACCGACTGTACCCCCGTGGCAGATTATCGTGAACTGCTCGGCGAGGTGGATGCCGTCAGCATCGTGGTGCCTACCGGCCTGCATTTCGAGGTGGCGCAGGACTTCCTCCGCCACAAATCCCACGTCCTCGTCGAGAAACCCATGACCGACTCGCTGGAGCAGGCTGAGGCGCTGATCGCCCTGGCACACAAGCACGACCGCGTGCTGCAGGTCGGTCACCTCGAGCGCTTCAACCCTGCCATCGCTGCCCTGGAAGAGGAGCTGGGCGAGGCCCGCTTCATCGAATGCCACCGCCTGGCCCCGTACAAGCCACGCGGTACCGAGGTCAACGTGGTACTGGACCTGATGATCCATGACATCGACATCATCCTGGACATCGTAAAATCCGATGTCGAGCGGATCGATGCCCGGGGCACCCCGGTGCTGTCCGAGGACATCGACATCGCCAATGCCCGGATCGCTTTCAAGAACGGCTGTGTGGCCAACGTCACCGCCAGCCGGGTCAGCACTGCAACGGATCGCAAAATGCGCATTTTCCAGAACGACGCCTACCTGTCGGTGGACTTCCAAAACCGCGAGCTTGCCATCTACCGCAAGGGCAAGCAGGAGATGTATCCCGGCGTGCCGAATATCGACGTACAGAAAATCCGCTGTGACGAATATGACGCGCTGCTGGCCGAAGTCCAGAGCTTTCTGGACTGCATCGCCAACGGCGGCCAGCCCAAGGTCAGCGGGCAGGACGGCAAGCGTGCCCTGCAGACCGCAATTTCAATCAGCGAACAACTGAACTAGTCCCTGATTCTCTCCCGGAGTTTGCTGCCATGATCCCGATGCTGGACCTGAAACTGCAACATGCGATGCTGCGCGAGGAAATCGATGCCGCCATCGCCGGGGTGCTGGAAAGCACGCAATTCATACAGGGCACCAACGTGCGCGAGTTCGAGGCAGAAGCCGCCGACTATCTGGGAATCAGGCATGCCGTCTCATGCAACTCCGGCAGCGATGCGCTGCACCTCGCGCTGCGTGCCTGCAACATCGGAGCAGGCGATGAGGTTATCACGACCCCCTTCAGCTTTGCGGCCGCAGCCGAGGCCATCGGCCATGTCGGGGCCACGGCCGTGTTCGTCGACATCGACCCTGTCACGTTCAACATCACCGCCGGATCGATCGAGCCGGCCATCACGGAGCGTACCCGCGCCATCCTGCCGGTGCACCTGTTCGGACAGGTCGCGGACATGGATGCCATCTGCCGGCTGGCAGCCCGCCATGAGCTGCTGGTCATCGAGGATTGCGCGCAGTCCTTCGGAGCACGGTCCAACGGGAAGCCGACCGGCAGCCTCGGCCATGCCGGGTGTTTCAGTTTCTTCCCCAGCAAAAATCTCGGCGGCTACGGCGATGGCGGCCTGCTCACCACGGACTCCGAGGAACTGGCCGAGCGCTTCTCCCTGTTGAAAAACCACGGCAGTGCCACTCGTAACAGCCACCAGGTGCTGGGCTGGAACAGCCGTCTCGATGAACTCCAGGCGGCCGTACTGAGGATCAAGCTGCGACACCTCGATGCATTCAACCGCCAGCGCATCGATGCGGCCGGGCGCTATACCCGCATGCTCGGTGCCCTGCCCGTGCAAACACCGCAAGCGGCCAATGACCTGTCGCACGTCTTCCACCAGTACACGATCCTGAGCCCGAAGCGAGATGCCATCATCGAGCACCTGCAACAGGCCCAGATCGGGCACGCGGTCTACTACCCGCAATCGCTGGCGAGCCAGCAGGCCTTTTCTGGCATTTCAAGATCCCTGGAGTTGCACCACACGGATGCAGTGTGCCAGCAGTGTCTCTCACTGCCCATGTTCCCGGAAATCTCCGAAGCCCAAATCGAAACCGTCGTGAGCACGATCCAAAAGGCCCATGGCGGCTGAAGGTGTGAGCCCCTGCGCCATGATCGTGGCCGGGGAAGCCTCCGGGGACCTATACGGTGCGAGGCTCGCCCGAGAGCTGGAGAACATCCTGCCGGACATCACCTGCTACGGGCTCGGTGGTGAACACATGCGAAAGGCTGGCGTACATCTGCTGGCCGATGTCTCGGAGCTGTCCGTCATCGGGCTTGTCGAGGTGATCAAGCACTACCCCCGTCTTCGCAGCATCCTGAAAACCATGAAACGGGAGCTGAAACGGATCCACCCCGATGTGCTGGTGCTGATCGACTCCCCGGACTTCAATCTGCCTCTGGCCAAGCATGCCGCACGCTGCGGCATCCGGGTCATGTATTACGTCAGCCCGCAGATCTGGGCCTGGCGGTCGTCGCGGATCCGGGTGATCCGGAAATGCGTGGACCACATGGCGACCGTGTTCCCGTTCGAAGAGAAGTTCTACCGGGATGCGGGCGTGCCCGTGGAGTACGTGGGACACCCGCTGGTGGAAGATGCACACTCCAGCATGGGCCGGGATGCCTTCCTGAAGGCGCATCGGCTGTCTGCGGACAAAAAACTGGTCGGCCTGTTCCCGGGGAGCCGAACAAGCGAGGTGGAGCACAATTTTCCGACCCTGGTCCAGGCGGCAGGTGCACTCGCACGCCAGCGCTCCGATGTCCAGTTCGTCGTCCCGGTGGCCTCGACCCTGCCGGCAGACCTCGTACAGCGCTTTATCCGCGACACGGAAATCACTACGAGCACGGCTGGCATCTACGACGTGATCCATGCCTGTGATGCCATTGCGGCCACCTCGGGTACCGTGACCCTGCAGATCACGCTCATGCAGACCCCCATGCTGATCATCTACAAGGTCTCGCCGCTCACCTTCCGGATTCTCAGCCGGTTGGTGAATTTCACCTATGCCGGGATCGCCAACGTCATCGCTGGTAAGCTGATCAGCCGCGAATTCATCCAGCATGAGGCCACTGCGGACAACGTGGCAGGGGAACTGCAGAGACTGCTTTCGGACCCGGACTACACTGCCCGCATGAAAAAAGAGATGGGCGACATCCGCGATGCCCTGGGAGAGAAAAACGGCTCCGCCGAAGCCGCAAGGCTTGCGGTGCGGCTGATGAACTCCGGTTGAGAGTAGGCCTACGGCACGATGCCGCGCTTGCTCGTGGTGATGAAATTCAGGAACTCCCTGACTTCGGGATGCTCCTGTGCAATCGCTTCCACCCGGGAGATGTTTTCGCTTCTGGAACCCTTGTTTCGAAACAGCAGCCGGTAGGACTGGTGCAGGGCCTTGATGCATTCTTCCGAGAACCCCCGCCGTTGCAGGCCCACCTTGTTCAGCCCGTGGGTGGTTGCGAATTTTCCCGAGGCCATCACATAGGGGGGCAGGTCCTTGTTCAGGGCGGTGCCCATGGCACAGAACGAGTGCGCCCCGATGCGGCAGAACTGGTGCACCAGCGTGAAGCCTCCGAGGGTGGCAAACTCCCCGACCTCGACATGGCCGGCCAGTGTGGCACCGTTGGCAAACACGGTGTCGTTGTCCACCGTGCAGTCGTGAGCAATGTGGACGTAGGCCATGATCCAGTTGCGATCGCCTATTTTCGTGTAGCCCTGGCCGAGTTCGGTGCCTGAATTGATGGTGACGTTTTCCCGTATCGTATTGTCACGGCCAATGATCAGTTCGCTTGGCTCACCCCTGTACTTCTTGTCTTGCGGGATTTCCCCGATGGATGAGAACTGGAAGATGCGGTTGCCGGGGCCGATGGTCGTGGAACCCGTGATCACGACGTGCGGCCCGATCCAGGTATCCCGGCCGATACGCACCTTCGGGCCAATGACAGAATACGGGCCGATGGTAACGTTGGTATCCAGGCGGGCTTCAGGATCCACGACTGCGGTGACGTGCACCTGGTTCCTCTCACTCATGCGCGCCGATACCATGGCCTAGCTCACTGGGTATCCACTCTCTTGAACACGCACATGATCTCCGCGGTGGTAACCACCGCATCGCCCACGGTCGCCTTGACGTCGAACACCCCGTAGTCGCGCTTGTGCCGGATCAGGCGCACGTCCAGGAGAAGCTGGTCGCCGGGACCCACCTGCCGCTTGAAGCGCGCCTTGTTGATTCCCACGAACAGGTAGAGGCTGTCATCGTCGGGCCGCCACTCGGGGTTGCTGAGCGCAAGCAAACCCGACGTCTGCGCAAGCGCCTCGAGAATCAGCACACCAGGCATCACCGGGGCCTCCGGGAAATGCCCCTGGAAAAAAGGCTCGTTGTAGCTGACATTTTTCAGTGCCAGGATGGACTCCCCCATCTTGCACTCGAGCACCCGGTCCACCAGCAAGAAGGGGTACCGGTGAGGCAGGTACTTCATTATGTCGTGGATGCTCATCTCAATCATGACTCACCTGGCCCCTTTTGTTCCTCCAGTTTCCTGACCCGCTCCGCCAGCTGCCCAAGTTTCTTGTACAGCGCCGAACTGCGCAGCCAGTCCCGGTACGGCTGCATCGGGGTCCCGGACACATAGGTGCCGGCCTTCTCGATGGACTTCCCGACCCGGGTCATGCCGCCCAGCGTGACGTGATCGGCAATGCGCAGGTGGCCGCCGATCGCGGCAGCACCCCCGATTTTGCAAAACCTGCCGATCGTCGTACTGCCCGATATGCCCGTACATCCGGCGATGACGGTATGGGCTCCGATCCTGACGTTGTGTGCCACCTGGATCTGGTTGTCGAGCTTGACGCCCTCCTCCAGGACGGTGTCCTCGAGGGCGCCGCAGTCGATGGTGGTGTTGGCACCGATTTCCACATCATCCCCGATCCGCACCCTGCCCAGTTGAGGAATCTTGAACCACTTGTCACCTTCGCTGGCAAGTCCGAAGCCGTCGCTGCCGACCACGACCCCCGGATGAATGATCACGCGCTGGCCCAACGCCGTTCTCTCGCACAGCGTGACGTGGCTGACGAGGCGGCAGTGCTCGCCGATGACACAGGCTGCGTGCAAACAGCAGTTCGGGCCGATGCAGGTATTATTCCCGATCACACAATCATCATCAATCACGGCACCGGGCCCGATACTGCAGCCCTCACCCACCGTGGCACTTTTTGAGACCACGGCCGTGGGATGGATGCCGGGTGCATGCGCAGGCGGAGGATTCAGCAAACCGGCCACCCGGGCAAACACCAGGTAGGGGTTGTCCGTCAGCAGCGCATTGCTCGGACAGCTTTCCAGGTGCTCCTCTTTCAGGATCACGGCAGAAGCCCGGGTGCGCTTCAGGTCCTGCTTCAGTTTCGGGTTGGCAAAAAAGGTAATGGCACCGCCCGTGGCCTGCTGAAGGCTCTCAACGCGGTCAATTTCACAGTCCGCATCACCGACTGCCGTGGTGGCGGTCAACTCGGATAATTTTGCAAGAGTGAACGACACTGCGGGCAGTTACTACGGGAGTTTCTGCAGCTCCTCCAGTACGCGCGGGGTGATGTCGATGCGCTCGCTTGCAAAAAGCACGGGTTGCGTGACCACCAGGTCGTACTTTTCACTTTCCGCGAGACTGGTGACCACCTAGTTGATGTTCTTTTGAAGGATGCCCATTTCCTGGCTGCGACGGATGTTGAAATCTTCCTTGAGATCTTCCTGATG
>VXPJ01000093.1 GCA_009839635.1 Pseudomonadota bacterium | reverse complement strand
ATTGCCCGGCCCAGTGGATTCTTTGGCAACATCCCTCTTACTGCATTCTCAATAACACGCTCAGGGTGTTTTGCATGCATTTCTTTGAGTTTGGTGGACTTGAGACCACCAACGTAGCCGGTGTAGCGATGATACGTCTTGTCTTCCATTTTGTTGCCCGTGACGCGTACCTTCTCGGCGTTGATGACAATAATAAAATCACCGGTGTCCACATGCGGCGTATAGATCGGTTTGTGTTTGCCTTTCAACCGTGTCGCAATTTCACTTGCCATGCGCCCCAAAGTTTTATCGGTGGCATCCACCAGATACCAGCTGCGCTGGACTTGTGCAGGTTTAGCACTGACTGTGGTCATCAAACTCACCTAGGATTCTTATTCCGCAAAGCGGGAGATATTAACGGACATCATAGTATGCTGACAAGCGCTCCCTGTTTTGGGGCAAAAAAAAGCGTAGGCTTTTGCGGCCTACGCTTAGTTAACTACCAGAGAGGTAGATGGAGGAGCTCTTAAGTTTGCATTCAAACTATCAGAATATGCGCATTTTCTAATATTTATATATTACTGTCAACTAATTTTTGAGGAATTTTGCCATACACCCCTATATGGGTATATGGAGGGTCAGATTCTCAGACGGTCAACGATATCGCCGCCAATAAGGTGCTTGGTAATGATTTCATCGAGATCACTTTCATCCCTGTAGGTGTACCAAACGGCGTCGGGATAAACCACGGCAATGGGGCCTTCATCACAGCGGTCCAGACAACCTGCCCGATTCACACGCACCCCACCCTGTTTTGCAATGCCTAGCTCTTTTGTCCGGTTTTTGGCATATGTGCGTAACTCTGCAGCCCCATGGTCCTGGCAGCAGGGTTTGTCCTCCCGATGATTCACACACATAAAGAGATGACGTTTATAAAAAGACATGGCTGATCTCTGTCACGGATTATCCATAACCACGTTTTAATTATACACTGGTACCAATACTAAACTGCCATCCTGTTTCTTGTTCAGGTACAGCACGATAACCTAAAACAGCGAGTGCGCATGTATTTTCGAAGCACCTTACGGCTGCATGCATAAAATCAGCTACCGGCAATTCATACATGAGCCAAGCCTTACTCCCCTAAGACCTTCAAGTTTCCGCAATAGCACCATGCTAGCAACCAGGTTTGAAAACAAAGACATCATTGCCGCAACAGACAAATGTGTGATGTGTGGGCTGTGCTTGCCGCACTGCCCAACTTACTCTGTTACAAGAAATGAAGCGGAATCCCCGCGTGGCCGCATTGCCTTGGTGCGGGCCTTGCATGAAGAAAAATTGTCACCCAGCCCCGCCTTGGTAAACCACCTCGATCAATGCCTGGCGTGCATGAACTGCATGTCCGTTTGCCCGACAAAAGTGGACTACGCAAAAATTCTGGATGCCGGTCGTGACATCACAGGCCAACAGCATACATTGCGCTATCGGATCGCACGGTCACTGCTGCTGGTCACATTAAGTAAAACCGGAATCCGAAAATTCATGAAGAGCATGTTGCGTATCTACCATGCTCTGAGAATAGACCGCCTAGTGAAAAAGGCAGCAGTGCGCTTCCCGCACCTGCTGCGTGTGGCTACCTTGATCCCCCGACCAAACAAGATCCGTTTCACCGTCCCGTCCGCAGCTGGTCGTGTACCAAAAGAAAGGGTTGCACGGATAGAGTCATGCGCCGGTGACATTTTTTCAGACGCTGCACTTCCAGCTGCTGAAACAGTTTTACGGGCCCTGCAGTTTGAAACGGTGCGTTTCCCGCAGACTCATTGTTGCGGAGCCTTGCACCAACACAACGGGGACCCACGCACCGCAAGAAAACTTATCCAGAAATTCTATGACACATTCAAGGGCCAAGATATTGATGCCTTGATCTCCTTGGCTACAGGCTGTGCTTCACAGATAGATCGATACCCGGAACTGCTAAACAGCCCACTTTCCGCCGAACTGGCAAGCCGTCATAAGGACATCTGTTCGTTTACCGTTGAACATTTCGAAAGGCAGGCCCTGAATTTCCGGCCATTGCCGAAAAAAGTGTTTGTCCACACCCCCTGCACGCAAAGACAGATCGGCAGTGATGCCCAGGTAGTGGAAAAGCTGCTCCATGCGATACCCGGAATCCGGCTTGAAAAGCTTCAGGATAATTCGGCATGTTGTGGAGCGGGAGGCCTGAATGTGCTTTTTCAGACCGAACATGCAGACCGCCTAAGCCAGAACATCATCACAGAAGTCGTGCATAGCGGTGCTGCCTATCTGGTAACACCCAATATCGGTTGTGCTTTGCATTTCAGGGCACAACTCTCAAAAATGAATGCTGCCGTTGTGGTTTGTCATCCAATACAACTTCTTGCCGGGCAATTGATATACTCAGGGCATGCGTGAGCACAGTACACTTGACCACTTTTTGTCTCATACTGAAAGCGGTATCCGAGCCATGTTCAGCATGCTTGGAATGGGTCCCAACGCCAGTTCTGACGATCATGTACTCATGGAAGACGGCTTGCAGGCACGTGACAAAAAAGTGTCTGCCCGCCTGATGCGTGTGAACCATGCCGGAGAAGTCGCCGCCCAGGGCCTCTATCACGGACAGGCATACACTGCGCGAGACGAAAAAGTCAAACAGCACATGCAAGACTGTGCACGAGAAGAGCAGGCCCATCTTGATTGGTGCAAGAAAAGACTAACCGAACTCAACGACCGCCCAAGCGCCCTAGCACCGGCATGGTACCTTGGCTCGTATGCCATCGGCGCTACTGTCGGATTGCTTGGCGATCAATGGAGCCTGGGCTTTGTTTCAGAAACGGAAAAACAGGTTGTACGGCATCTTGACAAACACCTTTCCCGCCTGCCTGAAAATGACAAAAAGAGTCAGGAAATTTTACAGAGAATACGTGATGATGAGGCAAGGCATGATGCAAATGCACAGGATGCCGGGGTTCACGAGATACCCAAATTTGCCCGCCACTTGATGCAGGCTACCTCCAAGGTCATGACCAAAACCGCCTACTGGGCCTGATTACTCAAGGGGCTCGCCCCGAAGTAAATTTCATCCATCTCTTTTTTCAATCGCGTCTCCAGGGCAGTTAACTCATCCTTTTGGAATCTGTGTGCACAGCCCCCGAACAAATGATCGCCTAGCCTGAAATCGAGCCGCTTCATTCGGGTGTGGAATGTATTGGTCTGCAATACATTCATATCCATCATCCGGTACTGGTGTTTTGTTTCCTCGGACAGGAAGTCCTGTATGGATGCAATTCCATGGTCGGTGTAGTGCTTTTGCCCCAGGGTATCCCGAGTAAAGCCCCGAATCCGGTAATCCAAGATTACGACGTCTTCGTTGAAGGCCTCAATGAGGTAATCCAGTGCGTCCAGTGGTGACACTTCGCCGCAAGTGGATATATCCATGTCGACACGAATTGTGTTGATGCCGTCATCCGGATGACTTTCGGGATATGTGTGTGCCGTCACGTGGCTCTTATCCAGATGTGCGACGGTGGACTGCTGTACAGCTTTGTCCTGCTTACTCACATGCAAACCGGCCGTGACTGCGGTAGGCAACACGGGTTCTTCGGCGATCAGGCAGGCAACACTGGAGCCGCGAGGCTCATAGTCGTACGCCGACATGTTCAAAATATCGGCACCGATAATGTCCACGACCTCACAAAGTACTTGCTGCAGACGCTTCGTGCTGTAAGCCTCATCGATGTGGCACAGATAGTCTTGCTGGTCTGCCGGGGTGTGCGCATAACAGATATTGTAAAAGTTGACGCTCAGGGTTTTAGTGAGATTGTTAAAACCATGAAGTTTGATTTTTGTATGATCAGTGTTCATGTACGACGCTCTAACACAGTGGGCAAGAAGCTGGTTCCCTAGGCACCAGCATTTTGCGCAAGGATTTCATAGTCGTAGGTGATATCGACGCTGTCGCGTAACATCACGATCACCGAGCAGTACTTCTCAACAGATAGTGCTATGGCACGGTCGACACGCCGGTGATCAAGGTCTGGCCCCGCGACAATAAAGTGCAAGTGTATCTTGGTAAAGACCGCAGGCACCGCATCCGCGCGCTCTGCATGTAACTCGACTTCACAGTTCTCTACGGGCTGTCTTGCTTTCTTGAGCATGTGCACCACGTCAAAGGCGCTGCATCCACCCATGCCCACGAGGATCATTTCCATGGGGCGCGCGGCCAGATTTTGACCACCATGATCAGGAGGACCGTCCATGACCACCGAATGTCCACTGCCTGTTTCGGCCTCGAATCTCATGTGATCAGTCCATCTGACTCGCACCTTCACTTTTCCTGCCTCCCAAAAACATGAAAATTATCTGCTTGCACCTGCCCTGACTGCACGTGGCTGATCTTGCCACAAAGAGACCGATGCCGTGCAACCAGCGAATCTCTATTGGTTCATGATCTGTGCAAATAACCTTTGATAGGATTCGTGGACGTCCTTCCCGAACAGCGGGTCTTCGACCTTATCGATAACCCTGTCAACTTGCTGCCAATCTTTTTCGTTGAATTTGGCATTAATCATGGGATATACGTAGGCCTCTTCGCGATCAATATGCTTTCTCTGTATGGAGATGTATTCTCCCAAAATTGCACAAAGCTCTTCCCTTTCCTGGGGAAACCCTGCCAAGGCATTCTGTAAAGCTTCAAAAAGCCTGTCCGTAAGCTGGGGCATGTCATCATGCTCAAGAAGCAGGTCGTGTATGTGCTCGTGCGCCTGCCCGTAATGTGTCAGGAAATGGTTGAAAATGGTGTTCTCGATCGGGTGATGGACATAATCAGGGTATTCCTTCATATACCTGGCTGCATCCAAAGCTGTACCGAGATCAGACACCTCACCGTCTTCCAGCAAACGCAGCTGGCCTTCCAGAATGCCTAGAAGCCTGTCGAAATTGATATGATCGTTATGCAGCTTTTCAAGTATCGCTTGCATGGCAGGTATGCATCGTCATCTCGAAAGTGATCGTTTCATGAGCTTAACCCGGGACACTGTGCAAAAAAAGCAAGCCAGTCCCTTTTGTGCCCCGATCGTGTTTCTGATCTTCGACATATCAAGCCTTTTCCGGGTATTGCCAATGCTGCACGTCCCGGTACCGCGCCCGACTCCGGCAAAGCCCAGGAGATGACCTGCAAGGCTATGCATCGTTTTCCTGAACACGTAATACGGCGGCGCCGTTCAGTTTTCCACAACGCAAATCCTCCAGCGCCCGATTGGCATCGGTCAGGGGATATGGATGGACATGGGTGTGCACTGGCATTTGTCCGACAGACTCGAAAAACTCTATTCCATCCCGTCTCGTCAGATTTGCAACCGAACTGATTTGTCGCTCGCCCCAAAGCGCTGCATATGGAAAGGACGGGATATGACTCATATGGATCCCGCCGCACACCACGGCACCGCCCTTGCGCAGACTGTGCAGGGCTTGCGGGACCAGATTTCCCACGGGCGCAAAAATAATTGCGCTGTCCAGTTCATCCGGCAGGGTCTGGTTCGAGTCTCCTGCCCAGGCCGCACCCAGTTGTTCCGCAAACTGCTGTGCATCCAGATCGCCCGGTCGTGTGAATGCATAAAACTTGCTGCCACGGTTAACGATGACTTGGGCAAGAATATGTGCGGCTGCACCGAAACCGAATATGCCGATCTTCTGGTTTTTCCGGCATAATGCATCCGCAGTTTTCAAACACCGGTAGCCAATCAGGCCTGCACACAATAACGGCGCTGTCTCAATGGCGCTGCTTTCACGGGCGATGGGAATACAATACCGGTGATCTGCAAGCGTGTAGTCGCAGTAGCCGCCATCCAGCTGGTACCCGGTAAATCGCGCCTGATCGCACAAATTTTCCCTGTCAATTTGACAAAACCTGCAATCCCCGCATGTCCATCCAAGCCACGGGATACCGACCAGGCTGCCAACCAGTCCCGACGGCACGCCGGTCCCGGCACCGACGACTTCTCCGACAATTTCGTGCCCGGGAATGATGGGCGTGGGCACATCGGGCAACTCGCCATCCACCAAGTGCAAATCTGTTCTGCACACACCGCATGCCAAAACCTTGACCAGTACTTCTTTTGCCTTGGGTTGGGGTGTCGGCAATTCAACCTGCTCAAGAGGCTGCCCGACGGCGTTCAGCACCATAGCCCGCATATGCGTCCTGTATCCAATATATCCCTGGGCATCATTTTACCAACTTGGAGCAGGCTAAAATCATCTGTAAGCGATTCTTCCCCTCAAGAGGCCGCAGGGGCCAAGGCAAATACCGTATCCAGAACGGTCCAGCGCTTCCTGAACGCAGGGAAAACAAATCGTCAAAAGATGAGGGTTACCGGTTTTGCTGCTGCAGCCGGCTTCAAAGATAATGGCCGACAGGTTTCGAAAGATGACGCATTTCTAGAAAAACAGCTCCTTCAGTTTCGCACCCGGCGCCTCGGCCACCATCAGGGCTTCGCCCACAAGAAAAGAGTTGACGCCCTTTCCTGTCATAATGGCAATGTCTTCTTTTGTATGAATACCGCTTTCAGTCACCACATGGCAGGAATCCGGGATTTCAGGCAGCAGCTCCAGGGTCGTACCCAGGGCCATT
>VXPJ01000052.1 GCA_009839635.1 Pseudomonadota bacterium | reverse complement strand
CTGTTGACAGTCCTTTACATCTGGAAAATCATTGAACATGCCTACTTCAAGACCCCTGTGAGTGCCACGCGCCAGAGCCAAGTAGTCCTTGAAGCACCCCGGCAGATGCTGCTCCCCCTATGGTTGCTGGTGGCAGGCAGCTTTTATTTTGGCCTGGATACCTCCTTTAGCCTCGGGTTTGCAAGTACCGCCATTCAGACATTATTTCACTAAGCAATGATCCTGCTGCCACACCTTGAGCTCGCACTCTTGATTCCCCTGCTGGGCGGGGCCCTGGTTCTCCTGTTCCGCAACCGGCCAAGGCTGCGCGAGGCGAGTTCACTATTCGCTGGAATCCTCCTGTTCTTGTACATCACCCAGTTGCTGGGTCAGTACCACGGGCCCAGTCCGGTGCATACCTTGCTGAACATCTCGGCCAGTCTTTCGATCGCTTTCCAGCTGGAACCCCTCGGGCTTGTTTTTGCCTTGCTGGCATCCGGCCTCTGGGTTTTCACAACGATGTATTCCATCGGTTACATGAACGGGAATTCAGAAAAGAATCTCACACGGTTTTACCTGTTCTTTTCCGTATCGATTGCAGCGACCATGGGTATTGCCTTTGCGGCAAACCTGTTCACGTTATTCATATTTTATGAGGCATTGACATTATCCACTTATCCCCTGGTGACACATAAGCAAACCTCAGAGGCCCGAAGTGGAGGGCGCGTCTATCTGGGGCTCTTGCTTGGCACCTCAATCATGTTTTTTCTGACCGCCCTGGTCATCACCTGGATTCGCGCCGGTACGCTGGATTTCATGCCGGGGGGTGTGCTTGAAGACAATACCCAGGGGTTGGCCGCCGTGCTGCTGTTTACGCTATTCATGCTCGGCATCGGAAAAGCGGCCCTGTTGCCGTTTTACCGCTGGCTGCCTGCTGCCATGATTGCGCCTACGCCCGTGAGCGCCCTGCTGCATGCCGTTGCTGTGGTCAAGGCCGGCGTATTTTCCGTGCTCAAAATATCCGTGTACACATTCGGGATCGACTACCTGGCAACACAGGAGGCCTCGGTCTGGATCCTGTGGCTGGCGGTGGCCACCATGGTGATCGCTTCGATAATCGCACTCAGCAAGGACAACCTGAAAGCACGGCTGGCCTATTCAACCATCAGCCAACTTTCATACATTGTCATCGGGGCCGCACTGGCCTGGCCTGCGGCTGCCATGGGAGGCGCCCTGCACATCGTCACGCACGCTTTCGGGAAAATCACCCTGTTTTTTTGTGCCGGTGCAATTTACACCGTGACAAAATATACGCGAGTCAGCCAACTCAACGGTCTCGGCCACAAGATGCCATTCACTTTTGCAGCTTTCCTGCTCGCCGCATTCAGTGTGATCGGCCTGCCGCCATTCATAGGCAGTTGGAGCAAGTGGCTGCTGATTGAAGGCAGTGTAGACACACAGCATTACATCGTGCTGTTCGCCTTTGCGCTGAGCACCTTGCTGAACTGCGCCTACCTGCTGCCGATTGGCCTGCGTGCTTTTTTCAAACCGCCGGATCCTGCCCAGACAATCACGGGTTCCGGAATCCAAGAGGCCCCCCTCGCATGTCTGATCCCCTTGTGTGCTACGGCCGCGGCCACATTGCTGCTGTTTTTCTATATTCAGCCCCTTTATGATTTTCTGTACCCCGTTTTCAATTCATGAACCGCAAGAAACATCGCTACTGGCTGGACAGCCCCGATAACGTTCGCAAGCTTGTGTACGGCCTGTATGCCTTGTGTGCAGCATTGATGCTGCTCGACTTTTTTTATCACAAGCACACCAACTTCCCTTTTGAAAACTGGTTCGGCTTTTTTGCCTGGTTCGGTTTCATTGCGTGCGTAGCCCTGGTCCTGCTCGCCAAGCAAATGCGCAAGCTTGTGAAGCGCGACGAGGACTACTACGGTGATGTCTAGTCTGAACCCGGCACTCATCCTGGTACTGGGCGCGCTGCCGGCTTTGGTGCTGAAAGGCCATCTGCGTGCTGCTTATGTACTGCTGTTGCCGGTGCTTTCCTTTTTGCAGCTGTACACCTTGCCCGCAGGCATTCGTGCAGAGTTCGAGATTCTTGGCATGCTCCTGACGACCCTGCACCTCGACAGGCTCAGCTTCATGTTTGCCGTGATCTTCCACATTGCGGCTTTCCTGTTGATCCTCTACTCATTGCATACCCGCGATCGCCTGCAGCAAATGGCCACCCTGATCTACGCAGGCTGTGCGATTGGAGCGGTGCTGGCCGGTGACCTGATTACATTGTTTATCTACTTTGAGGCGGCTGCGCTTTCCTCTGTGTTTCTGATCTGGGCACGGCGTACCCCGGCATCCTATGGGGCGGGTATGCGGTACCTGATCGTACAGGTCATTTCCGGACTCCTGCTGTTGACCGGTATCATCCTGCATGCCCGCAGCAGTGGCTCCATTGAATTTACCCAGATGGACCCTGGGACACCCGGTGGAGCGCTGATTTTTCTTGCTTTCGGGATCAAGTGTGCCTTCCCCTTGCTGCATAACTGGCTGGTAGATGCCTACCCGCAGGCTACCGTGACCGGAGCTGTGGTGCTCTCCGCCTTCACGACCAAGATGGCGGTATATGCGCTCGCGACTGCTTTTGCGGGAACCGAAATCCTGATCTGGATCGGATTGCTGATGACCGCCTTTCCGATCTTCTACGCGGTGATTGAAAATGATCTTCGCCGGGTGCTGACCTACAGCATGATCAACCAACTGGGATTCATGGTGGTCGGTGTTGGAATCGGAACGGAACTGGCACTCAATGGCACCGCGGCCCATGCCTTTGCGCATATCCTGTACAAGGCACTGCTGTTCATGAGCATGGGCGCCGTGCTGCTGCGCACTGGCCGCATCAACGGCTCGGAGTTGGGCGGACTGTACAAATCGATGCCGTATACCGCGGGGTTTTGCGTGATTGGCGCTGCATCGATTTCTGCCTTCCCCCTGTTCAGTGGCTTTGTTACGAAATCGATGATCATGGAGGCAGCCGCCCTCGAAGGCTACACCCTGGCATGGCTGGTGTTACTGTTCGCATCTGCCGGCGTGTTTCACCATTCAGGCATCAAGATCCCCTACTTTGCCTTTTTCGCCCACGACAGCGGCATACGCTGCAAGGAAGCACCCGCCAGCATGCTGTGCGCCATGGCCATTGCTGCAGTGCTTTGCATATACATCGGGGTCTTCCCGCAAACCCTGTATGCGCTGCTGCCCTATCAGATCGGCTACCAGCCCTACACGCTGACACACGTTATCACCCAGCTTCAGTTGCTGTTCTTCTCGGCGCTCGCCTTTACCTGGCTCGTGCGACAGGGTCTCTATCCTCCGGAATTGCGCTCCGTGAACCTGGATGCAGACTGGTTTTATCGCAAACCCGGACGTTGGCTGGCAGAGCATGCGATGCAGTCAATCGTGGCCGGTGAGCAAAAGATGGGGGTCTGGATCAAGAGGCTCTCGTTCAGTGCAGGTACACGCCTGCATCGTCATCACGGACCTCAGGGACTGCTTGCCAAAACCTGGCCCACCGGCAGCATGGTGCTGTGGGTTGCCTTCCTGCTTGGCGTCTATCTGATCTTTTATTATGTGTACTGAGGATTTGGGATTGCAGGTTCAGTGGATCGTTTGAGCCTCTTCAGCATCCCCGTCCATGAGATCCAGCACCGGGTGTAGCTCAGCGGAAGCATGGTGCAAAACCATGTGCCAGCTGCCGTTCGTCTTCCTGTAGATGTTGGTGGCAAAGATCTCAGACTGCAATTCACCATCGACATAGATATCTTCCACAACATGGTGCACCGCCACATCTTCCTCTAGAATCACGCCAGTCTTGTTAACCCTTAACTCGATGCCCTGCTCATAGGAAAACATCTGTTCCCAACTCTTGCGAATACTGGATACGCCCTGCAAGCGGGAACCTCCAGGGTGTATACAGACGATGTCCTTGCCCTGACCCCATACGGACATCATCAATTCGATATCCCCTTGCTGAAATGATCGGTAAAATGCCTGCTCGGCTTGTTCAGAAGTTGGGAAACAATTTGGGTTTTGCATGGTTTTCCAGTTAAGTTTTAAAAGTTCATCGACCCGGGTAGCATTTCAATTGCCATGAGCTTGATAGAAACACGGCTATGTCACTACGACGAAATACCTGATCCAGGCAGCAAAGGCATGGTTGTTGAGGCTCGCAATACGCTGACCCGGGTATTTGTCGTCAAGAAAGACCGACAGGTGTATGCCTACGAAAATTCATGCCCACACACGCGAGGGCCTCTGGACTGGGTGCCTGACCGTTTTCTTGACGAGGATGCAAATTATATCATGTGTGCCAACCATGGCGCCCTCTTTCAGATCGGAGACGGTCTATGCGTCTATGGCCCATGTAAGAACGACCGCCTGCGTGCCCTGCCCTGTACGATCCGGAACCGAGTAATCCACGCGCAGCTTTAGGAGCCTGCAATATGGCATAATCTCCTGACGGATCCCGCTTTGCACAGCTTGGGACTGAAGCCGGGAGAATGTCGGGGGCAGGTATGGCAGAAAATTCGTGGATTTCCTTTTTCAGCGCAGTGGCAAGCTGGCTGCTGGCCGTTTTCCTGGTAGTGCAATTGTTGTCCGGCACCTTCGATGAACGTTCCTGTCAAACCGCCTGTGTGAACACGATCTTCTGGATCTCCTTTACCATTGCAGGTCTTGGCCTGATTTTCAGTGCCGGTGCCCTGTTCGCCGGCAAAACCGGGTGGCTGCAGAGCCTGTCCTTTCTTGCCTTGCTAGGCCTGGTCGGCATCTACCTCACCACGATCCTGATCGGCACCTTCGGAATTTAGGTCACGCTGGCCTGACTGGGACTACACCTGGCCAAACTCAATTGATTTCCCGAGCCACCGGTGAATCAGGGCATCTACCGTACGGGGATGCTCGGCAAACAGCCTTTTTGCACTTTCCTGCACCTGGGGAATCAGGTCCTGATCGCGCAGGATATCCGCGATCCGCAATTGCAGCATGCCCGTCTGGCGGGTACCCAGCACCTCTCCAGGACCCCGGATTTCAAGATCGACCTGGGCAATCTTGAACCCGTTATTGGTGGCGCGCATGGTGTCAATCCGGAGTTTGGCGTTTTCGGTCAGCGGCGCACTGAACAGCAGCACGCAACTGCTTTCCCGGGTACCCCGTCCCACCCGACCGCGCAGTTGATGAAGCTGGGCCAGACCCAAGCGTTCGGCATTTTCGATGATCATCAGGCTGGCGTTCGCAACGTCAACCCCGACTTCGATCACCGTGGTCGCAACGAGCAGATCAATCCTGCCGCATGCAAAATCCCGCATCACGGCATTTTTTTCCTGGCTTTTCATGCGGCCGTGGACCAGCCCGACGGTGACCTCGTCCAGCAGGGCACTCAGTTCCTGATACACGTTCTCTGCCGCCTGACACTGCAGTGCTTCTGATTCCTCAACCAGTGTGCACACCCAGTAGGCCTGCTGGTCACGCCGGCATGCGTTGGCTACACGCCTGACCACTTCATGGCGTCTTTCGTGCGGGACTGCGATGGTGCTGACCGGCATGCGGCCGGGTGGCAACTCATCGATGACGGAGTAATCGAGATCAGCATAGGCTGTCATGGCGAGGGTTCTCGGAATCGGCGTCGCGGTCATGATCAGCTGGTGCGGGCTGCCAACCCCTTGCACACCTTTTTCACGCAAGGCAAGGCGCTGGTGCACACCGAAACGGTGCTGCTCGTCTACCACCACCAGGGCCAGATTCCGAAAGCTGACGCCTTGTTGAAACAGTGCATGGGTACCCACGATCGCCTGCGCGCTGCCGCTTGAGATCCGCGCCTTCATTTCATTGCTCTGGCTGGAGGTCATCCGGCCCGACAGCCAAGCCAGTTGTACGCCCAGGGGAGCCAGCCAGCCCGAGAAGTTCTGCAGGTGCTGCTCGGCCAGAATTTCGGTGGGTGCCATCACGACGGCCTGGTAACCGGCCTCAATCACTTGCAGGCAGGCCGCAATGGCAACAAGCGTTTTACCACTGCCTACATCGCCCTGCACCAGGCGCAGCATCGGGTAGTTTTTTTTCAGATCGGCAAACACCGTATTGATCACGCGCTGCTGTGCAGAGGTGAGAGCGAACTCCAGCGTTTCAATCAATTGTGCGTACAGGCGGCCCTGCGGTGCGATCGACACAGCTGGCTGCCTTTGCATCCGCAACCTCAATTTGAAAAGGCTCAATCGCTGGGCAAGCAACTCTTCGAAAGCCAAGCGGCGCTGCATCACATGCGTACCGGCCGCCAATGCCTGCGTATCGGCCTCGGGTGGAGGACGGTGAACAAACTTCAGTGCCTCGATAACGGAGGCCTGGCAGCCATCGATTTCAGGAAATTCCGGCAACAAGTCGAGATCAGGGGCCCCATCTCCTTCAACCCAGCGCAATGCCTGCAAGGTCATGCGCCGCAAGGCAAGTTGATGCAGGCCTTCGGTGGTCGGATAGATTGGAGTCAGGTGATCCTCAACCCTGATCGCATCATGCGTGCGCTGGATTTCATATTCGGGATGCACCATTTCCAGGCTCGAGACCCCCCGCCTGACCTCGCCGAAACAGCGAACGCTGACACCCGGCGCCAAATTTTCCTGCCGGTCTATTATAAACATCTCACCCTTCCGACGCTCGTAAGCGGGAAGAACTAGGTGGTCGCCGTGACA
>VXPJ01000094.1 GCA_009839635.1 Pseudomonadota bacterium | reverse complement strand
GCAAACAGGAGATGGCCGAGGCCGTGCTGGAGGATGTAAGCGCCTGGTTTGAGGAAAATGTGTTTTTGGCCCTGCGGGATTCAGAGGCGCCGGCCCGCGGGATCGAGCAAATGTTCGAGGCCGTCGACCGTTATTTTCGCTCCGGGGAGCGCATCTGCCTGCTTGGTGCGTTCTCGTTAGGAGATAGCCGAGAGCCGTTCGAGAGGGTGATACACCGGTATTTCAGTTCCTGGACCGAGGCTCTGGCCGAGGCCCTGCTGCGTACCGGTTTTACCGCGCCCAAGGCGGCAGAGATGGCTGAGGAAGTGGTCGTCGGTATCCAGGGGGCACTGGTACTGGCCCGCTCACGTCAGGACCCGCAGGTGTTTACCCGCACCTTGCAACGCCTGAGAAGGCGCATCCCGACCATCCAGTCGTAACCTGATTGCGTGGCGGTCCGCTCCTAGAAATGATACCGCAGTCCCAGCGACAGGCCCCAGTAGCTTTGCCTTCGCGTTGAGATTCCGTACTGCACCGGCGCCCCGCCTGGGGCAACCGTGGAGGCATGCCCGCGCAGGCTAACCCAGGGATGGCCGTCGTCGCGAAAGTCCCCCAGCGTGCTCCCATATCGGAACTTGACATTGAGTACCATGTGCTCGGCCAAGGCACGGTCCACGCCCACCATCAACTGGTAGCTCCACAACCAGTCCGACAGGGTCTTGTCCGCAATGGAAGACTGGTTGGCAGCCGCGGGGTGGCGCGGCGGGTCCAAGGCCAGCAGGGTGGTTTCGTCGCGACGGGTGGAGATCGCCGAGTAGTCGATCTCGATACGTGAAAGCCCGATTCCGGCACCTACGTATGGAAACCAGGAAGTAAGCAGCGGTTGATCGAAGTCATAGTAGAGGTTGGCGAACAGGCTGTCCGACATCAACCGGTCGATCTCCTCATCGCGCACGGAAAACTCCTTTTGCTTGGGATCTCCCGGCACGAACAGGCTGACCTTTTCACCATCGTGTCGACGATGCTGGTACTCGGCCTCGATTCGAAGCGGACCCAGACCTGCATAACCGACCTGGACGCTTGCCAGCCAGCCGGTATCTGGATCGAATTGGCTGGTACTTGCAGGAAGGGTGCGGGGCTGACACTGATCGGCCGGCAGAGGTAGATTTAGGCCACCAATCTCGACTGCAGGCAACCACTGGTCGCAGTTGGTCGGAATCCCTACATTGGTGCGGGTGGATTTAATCGATCGCGACTCTGCGGCCCCGAGTTCAATGCCCGCGTAGAATCCTCGTCGGGCATCTTGCGCAGCGGCAACCAGGGTTGCTGTAAACAGTACTGCAACTGCAAAACCCGACAATACAAAGCGTATGGTTCCCATCATGGCGAATCCCCTGTGAAGGCAACAAGTGTCGTTAGACTTTTCAGAAAGTGTTGTCGAAGACTGCCCGGAATTCACTGACTGGACACGAAGCACCATGACCGATGCTCAAAAACATGAACTCAAGCAAGAGCTTCGAACTCCTTGTTCTTACAAGGCAAAAAATTAGATGGCCATGGACTGACTAATTTGCAAAGCAACTGGTACTGAACAGGTGCATCTTTGTTTACCTGCTCAACGGTCACTCTGACCTGATTAGAATCCGTAGAATCGATTAACTGCGTAAATTCTGCTGAATAGTAACGTGGGGCATAGCCAACAATTGTGATTGGGTCTCCTGTGCGCATCAATAAGGCCATTCCATCATGAGGATTCTGTAAATCTTGCATCAGGTACAGCCGTTCACCAGCTTCCATCTGGCGTGCACGCTTCTGGTTTTCCTCATGCAAGTGCCGCAGGCCCCTGCAAAAAAAGTACACTTCATAATTTTTCCATGCTGTTGGCTCAGGACACGGGAAAAGCTCCAGGGAATCTGTCGCCCGCAATCCGCCCGTACGGGCAAGCTCTTCTAGTGCGTCATAACGGGCTTTGGACAACCCTAGCCAATGAAGGTAATCCTCATATTCAGGCCGGTTTTTAGCCAAAATTCGGCTCGCAAACATTGGGAAAAGTTCTTCGGATTCGTATACCTTGTGCAAATCCAGCATGCGTCCAAACCGGTGGGATTCAGGCATTTCTTGAGCCCCACGGGTATAGACGAATTTGTAAAGATCGTCCTCCCGCGTTAGTCGACCAACCGGTGCCCATTTTCTGCTTTTAATGTCTTGCCATGCAATAAATAAAGCTTTCATTAGTTTGCTCTTTTTTGCTTAAGATTGGGTTTGAAGAATCCTTGCAGTATTCAACTCCAGCATCCTGTAGGCAAAATCACGGGCAGGTGCGGAAATTTCCTGATTGGGTATTTTATCCAGTATTTCCCTGTGTTTTCTCAGGTCTATTTCAGCTAACTTTGCTACCCAGTAGCGGGCCGCATCAGGACGAATTTTAGCCGCTTCTTCGAAAGCTTCCAAGGTCATGAGGCGCTTGCTGGGGAAGCGTGTCGAATAAAATGCAGACTTTGCACGCCTCACGTAAGCTTCAACGCTCCTTCCCCTGTCTTTGGTCACGAGCATTTCTCTGCGAGTTGGATCCTGCTCATTCCTCCCCAAGCTCGAAGCATGGTCAAAAGTTGGAGAAAAGAACACACCTTTCTCTGGTAAAAATATTATGCCCCAGTTTTCGTGATGACGATCTTGGTTGCCCACCAATGCATCCAGTAGAAGGTATCCTGTGAATAAACCAGCTGCATCCTCAATCTCAGGTGGAGCAACCCACTCTATGGGCAACTCGACAACTGGAAGTGAGGCAGCAGCCATCACAATCCGAATCGTATGCTGTTTTGCCCGATAGCGTTTATTTTTTTCATAGTTGTCGACAATCTTTGCCAGCAACTCATTCCCTAAAACTAAGCGTGCACCAGGTTCATCTGGAACAAAACTTGGGGTGATCACACCCTTTTTAATTCCTGTTACTTTGTGCCAATAAGCTAGATCGTATTCAGCATGCGGTAAACCCAAAATGCGACAGAGCTCGCAGCAAACCTTTTCAGCCCAGTTCTCCCCAGTTTGAGGCCTGCCTTCCTTGAACAGGATATTCTTTCCTGTTTCATCGATGTACCAGAATTTTGTTTTTGTACCCACTGGCTCAAGCTGAATGGGCTCCACTGTAACAAGTTCAATGATCGGATAACTCATGCTCGTGCGATCAATTTTCCGTAAGGCTCAATTTTCAACCTACCGCCCAGACGGTCCCGGATTCTTTTAAGAATCCACTGATCATACACCTAAGCCCTTGTAGGACTATAGAGCCAAAAACATCGAAAAGATCGCAACCTCTTCACCCGTTCACTAATAAAATTTCTAAACTCAGAATGATCTGCACTTGAATGCAGTCTTGCCCGTGCTACTGCCAAAACGCCCGGCATCGTCATCTGTATGTGACAGTGGCTAGAAGGCGACAGCGGCTGAACAACCGCTATACACACCAGCCTAAACCATCATGGCACTCTACAATAGTGGCAGGCACAGGCTAACCTTGGCCATGCTGAGCAGCATGCTTTTGAGGTCATGTTCGCCGGGGCTGCTGAAGACTCCAGAAGCGATGCCGGCTCACCGGTGGTGGCCAGGGGCGGAATCGAACCACCGACACGAGGATTTTCAGTCCACTGCTCTACCGACTGAGCTACCTGGCCAGGACTGGAGAGTTTGTTACAAAGCTGTGGTGTAAGGAGGCTTCCAACAGTAAGGATATTGTGCTGGCTATTACTAGCTGTCCGGCGCCACAAATTCCTTGGGCTTAGCCGACCCTTCACCAAAAAAGAATTTTTCCATTTCCTCTTCTAGAAATTTGCGTGCCTTGGGATCAACTGGGGTCAACCTGTACTCATTCATCAGCATGGTCTGATGACTCACCCACTGTTGCCACCCCTCCTTGGATACATTGTCATATATTTTTTGCCCCAGTTCTCCAGGATATGGCATGTATTCGAGTCCTTCCGCTTCTTTATGGAGCTTTACACATTGGACCATGCGTGCCATGACAGTTTTCCTTTGTTCATCCTATTACTTGTTGCAAGGCCTTGCTGACGGGAGCTGCCAGACCAATCTTTTCACCGGTGGCTTTATACCAAACCCCGACATCATCTTCCATTACACCAATGGGATTGTGATCTATCTGCACCACCGTGGGGTGCATGTAAAGCCGGAAATGCGAGAAGGTATGAGTAATCACTGGCAATGTCCTTGTTGCAAAGTTATATGTCTTGTATGTCTTATCCAGCCACTTCTGCACATCTGCTTCTTTCTCAAATTCCGGAAAACTGTAGAGTCCGCCCCAGATGCCTGCTGAAGGACGTTTTTCCAGCCACACGGCCTTCTCCTTGTTCTGAACCATCACGATATGCACGTCCCGTTTCGGCAGATCACGGGACGGGCGGGGTACAGGCAACTCATGCTGGCGACCTTTTCCGGATGCGATGCAACTTTCGCGAACCGGGCACAGCAGGCAGGTGGGTCGTGTACGGGTGCACAGTGTGGCGCCAAGATCCATCATGGCTTGTGTGTAATCTGCAAGACGATGTTGTGGCAGCAGTGACTCCGCATGTGCCCAAAGCTGCTTCTCCACCTTGGCCTCGCCCGGCCACCCTTCCACCGAAAAATATCTTGCAAGCACGCGCTTTACATTCCCATCCAGTATGGCGTGACGCTGGCCAAAGCCCAAGGCCAGGATCGCAGCAGCGGTGGACCGCCCCACGCCCGGCAGGGCGTTCACTGCGGCCATGTCTTCAGGAAATCTTCCTTGATACTGTTTGCAAAGTTCTTGTGCAGCTTCGTGCATGTTGCGCGCGCGTGCGTAGTACCCCAAGCCTGTCCAGTAGTGCAACACCTCATCCACCCCTGCAGCGGCCAGTTCCTGTACATTCGGAAAGCGCTGCATGAACTTTTCATAGTACGGGATTACTGTATCCACGCGCGTCTGCTGCAGCATGATTTCCGATACCCAGATTCGGTATGGATCGCGATCGCGTTGCCAAGGCAAATCTTTGCGGCCATGCTGGTCAAACCAGGCCAGTACCCGGTCGCTGAAATCGCTGTTCATGACTGCATGCCGAGGCTGCCTAGGTAGGTCACATACTGCATGGGCTCACGCCCAGAAATCCTCCAGGGCAATATCACCGCCCGTCACGTTCCCACAGCCCGGATTTGCCACCGGATTTCATGACCAGTCCGATAGCCTGCATGGTCATGCCGCGGTCTTTGGCCTTGCACATGTCATAGATGGTCAGTAACGCAATCTGTACGGCAGTGAGGGCCTCCATCTCTGCGCCTGTTTGACCCAGCGTTTCGACAGTGGCCTTGCAGTACACGGCTGGCGTGGCTTCCTCGATGACGAACTCAATTTGTACAGATGTCAGCGGAATCGAATGGCACAATGGAACCAGATCCGGGGTTTTTTTTGCGCCTGTAATGCCAGCAATCCGCGCAATGCCCAACACATCACCCTTCGTATGGCCGCCACTTTGTATATGCTGCAACGTTTCTGTCCGCATGCAAATCCGCCCATCTGCAACCGCGACGCGACGGGTAACGGATTTTTCACCAATATTGACCATGTGCGCCTCTCCAGCCGCATTGAAATGTGTAAGTTTATTCACCTCATCGACTCCATGTTGCCAAGACAGTAGTGGTACTATTCAGTGCAAACCTTTTTCCGCATTGTCGATCAAATACCAAAATTCAGCAATGTCCGTCCATGTAAAGTATTTTGCCAGTCTGCGGGAAACGATTGGACGTTCGAGCGATGAGATCTCGATCACCGGACCCGCCACCGTAGAAGAAATCTGGCAGCAGACGACGAGCAGCATGCAGCGGCCCGAGCGGGTACTGGTCGCCATCAACCAGGAATATGCGGACTTCGCACAGGTCGTCAACGACGGCGACGAGGTAGCCTTCTTTCCTCCTGTGACTGGAGGATAGATTGCACAGTGCTTGCCTGTGCTCCAGGGGTTTGCCGTCTCGGCCGTTACCGGATGAGGATGAACAGGCCCTGCCTCTGACGCTGGATATTCAGTAACAGCGTTTTTGGGTTTTTCTTGATAGCGGCCTTCATGTCTGACACGGTCTTTACACGCTTCCTGTTCACACTGATGATGATATCGCCTTTACGAATACCGGCGGAGGCCGCCCTTCCCTCCACCTTGACCACCTGAATTCCCGCAGCGGTTCCGCGTGAAGGATCTTCCGGTGCCTCACTAAGCTTGGCGCCCGCCAGTTTATCGCTGAGCGACTTTCCGCTGACGGTCTGTTTCAGCTGCTTGCCTACCGATGCAGTCAGGGTGCGTGTCTTGCCGTTTCGCAATACCTCAATCTGGACCTGTGCGCCAACACGCAGCAGTCCAATTTCATTGCGCACTTGCGCCGAATTTTCCACCTCGCGTCCGTTGACCGAAACAATGATATCCCCGACTCTCACACCTGCTTTTTGCGCAGGGGATTTTGCCTCTACGCGCGCGACCACCACACCCTTTTTGTGGGCCACCCCAAATGCCTCGGCCAGTTCAGGAGTCAGGTCCTGCACCACAAACCCAAGCCGGCCCCGCCTGACTTCGCCATGTTCAAGCAGTTGAGCAGTGATCTGCTTGGCCATGTTCACAGGGATGGCAAAACCGATCCCGATATTGCCACCCGAGCCATAGATGGCAGTGTTGATCCCGATCAATTCCCCGCGCAAGTTGACCAGTGCTCCGCCGGAAGTTCCAGGATTGAGGGATGCATCGGTTTGGATAATCTCTTCGTACGATTCGATACCGAGCCCGCTGCGCCC
>VXPJ01000126.1 GCA_009839635.1 Pseudomonadota bacterium | reverse complement strand
TCGCCATACAGGGTGGCATACCCGACGGACATTTCGCTCTTGTTCCCGGTCGTCAGCAACAGTCTTCCTGTGCGGTTCGACAGCGCCATGAGGAACACCCCGCGAAGACGTGACTGGACATTCTCCTCGGTCACGTCCGGTGCAGAAACCGGGGCCACTGTCGCCAGGCCGTTCGTGACCGCCGAAAATGCGGCCTCGATGGGAATCTGGTCCAGTTGAACCCCCAGGCCTGCGGCCAGTGCCCCGGCATCCTCGATGCTGATCGCGGAGGTGTAGCGAAACGGCATCATCACCGCGTGAACCCGTTCGGCCCCGAGGGCATCGACCGCAAGCACCAGCGTCAGGGCCGAGTCAATCCCGCCGGACAGACCCAGTACCACGCCGTCAAAGCGGTTTTTCAGCACATAGTCGCGCACCCCCAGCACGAGCGCACGGTACACCGATGCAGCACCCGTCAGCGGGGCGTGCAGGCAGTCGCTGGCCAGCAGGTCCGAGTCAGCCTTTGAGTACTGCACGGTAAAAATCCCGGGCTCGAACGCCGGAGCCCGCAGGCAGGGTTCGCCCAGGCGGTTGATGCAGCAGGACTCGCCGTCGAATACCAGCTCGTCCTGCCCTCCAACCTGGTTGACGTACACGATGGGAACCTGCTGCTCCCGGACACGGGCCTTGAGAATCTCAAGGCGCTCGTCCGTCTTGTGCACCTGGTAGGGGCTGGCATTGATGTTGATGATGAGTTCGGCCCCGTCTGCCACGGCTTGTTCAACGGGCGCGCCCACCCAGATATCCTCACAGATCGTGATCCCCACCTGCACCCCCTGGATGTCTGTGACGCAAGCCGCATCGCCTGCGTGGAAGTACCGCTTTTCGTCAAAAACCTCGTAATTCGGCAACTGCTGCTTGTGGTATACCGCGAGTGTGGCCCCATCCCGGATCACGAATGCCGAATTGAACAGCTGCCCGCCTTCTTTTGAGGGTGCACCGAGCACGACGTGGATGCCATGGATTTCACGCTGCAGGGTCTGCAGGCATTGCTCAACCTGCGGCAGGACCGTCGCATTGAACAGCAGGTCCTCGAGCGGATAGCCGGTCAGCGAGAGTTCGGAAAACACGACCAGGTCCGCGCCCAGGTGGTCGCGCGCATGTACAGCGTTGTCGATGATCTGGCGAGTATTTCCCTCCAGGTCTCCGACCAGGAAATTGCACTGTGCCAGGGCAATGTCCAGTGTGTCTTTCATCACGGTCCGAAAACCCTGCCGGTCAACGGCCCAGCAGAGCACGCATGAGCGCACCAAGTTCGGCGGGATTGCGCGAGGTGGTAACTCCGGCCTTCTCGAAGGCCCGGTACTTCTGTTCGGCACCTCCCTTGCCGCCACTGATGATTGCCCCTGCATGCCCCATGCGTTTGCCGGGGGGTGCGGTAACACCGGCCACATAGGCCACGACCGGCTTGGACACCTTTTCCTGGATATACTCGGCCGCCTGCTCCTCGGCGTGGCCGCCGATCTCACCGACCAGGATGATGCCTTGCGTGGCTTCATCCCGTTCGAACAGCGCCAGGCAGTCGATGAAGTCCAGCCCGTGGATCGGGTCTCCGCCAATGCCGATGCAGGTGGACTGGCCCATGCCATGCTGCACGGTCTGGTCCACGGCCACATAGGTCAGGGTGCCCGAGCGTGAAACGATCCCGATTTGGCCGGGACGGTGAATGTCGCCTGGCATGATTCCGATTTTGCATTCCCCCGGAGTGATGACCCCCGGGCAGTTCGGCCCCACCAGCATGGAATCCGAGTTCTCCAGCACCGCCTTCACTTTCACCATGTCGAGGATCGGGACCCCTTCGGTAATACAGACAATCAGCGGGATTCTTGCATAGGCGGACTCGAGAATGGCGTCTGCGGCAAAGGCAGCCGGCACATAAATGACACTGGCATCGACTTCGTGCTCTCGGCATGCCTGGTCTACGGTGTCAAACACGGGAAGCCCGAGATGAGTACTCCCGCCCCGCCCGGGAGTCACCCCTGCGACCACCTGTGTACCGTAGTCTAGGGCCTGTTGCGTATGAAACGTGCCCTGGGCACCTGTCATGCCCTGGCACAGCACCTTCGTATCTCTCCCGACAAGAACGCTCATGGACTGCAGACCAACGGTACGCCGGTTCAGGTTCGGGCAAGACGGATCGCTCGTTGCGCAGCTTCGGTCAGCGTATTGGCCTGATGAAGCCCCGCATGCCGGTTCTCGAGCAGCTTCCTGCCCTCAGCTGCCCGGGTGCCCTGCAGCAAGACGATGACCGGCACCTTCAGCGATATGCTCTGCAGGGCATCGAGGATGCCCCGCGCGATCAGGTCACAGCGCACGATGCCGCCGAAAATATTGACCAGTACCGCCTTGACACGTGAATCGTGCACCACCAGCTTGAAGGCCTCGGCAACCTTTTCCTGGGTGATTGCCCCGCCCACGTCCAGAAAATTGGCTGGCTCTCCACCCTGATGTTTGACAAGGTCCATGGTCGCCATGGCAAGCCCGGCCCCGTTCACGATGCAGCCGATACGCCCGTCCAGCTGGACATAATTGAGGCCCAGTTCACAGGCCCGCTCCTCGTCCCTGTTGCCCTGCGTGGCATCGCGAAGGTTCGCGATGTCCGCCTGGCGGTACAGCGCGTTGTCATCGATATTGATCTTGGCATCCATTGCCACCAGCCGGTCATCCTCGTCTATGATCAGCGGATTGATTTCCACTAGGCTGCAGTCGCAGGAGACGAACAGTTCGAACAGGGCAGACAGGACGGCCTGCAACTGCCGAAGCTGGTTTTTTTGCAGATCCAGGGCATAGGCCAGGGTGCGGACCTGGCTGGGCTGCAGACCGGCTGCCGGATGGACATGTTGCGCAATGATCTTGTCCGGAGCCTGTTGCGCGACCTGCTCGATATCCATGCCACCGGCGGCCGAGGCAATGATCGCGACCTGCCCGGCCTCGCGGTCTACCAGCAGGGCCAGGTACAGTTCCCGGCGGATCTGTACGGCCGCCTCGAGCAAAACGGCCTGCACCGGCAGGCCTTCCTCACCGGTCTGGCGGGTCACCAGCCGGGCTCCGAGCATCCCGGAGACGGCAGAAACAAGGCCCTGCCGACTGTCCGCCCGTGCCACACCCCCGGCCTTGCCACGCCCGCCCGCGTGCACCTGGGCCTTCACAACCCAGGCATGCGACTCCAGGGACTCGCAGAACTGCTCCACATCGTCACCCGGGCGAACCAGGTGTGAGTCCAGAACAGGCACGCCAAAGCGCGAGAAAATGGCCTTGGCCTGGTATTCATGTATATTCATAAGGTGAGGGGTAAAGCGAGTCTTTACAGTATACCCCGTATCCAGAGCGATGTTAGTAGTTGGCCTTACAGGCGGCATCGGCTGCGGCAAGTCGGTGGTCGCCGGTATCTTCGAGCAGGATTTCAATGTCCCGGTCATCGATGCCGATGTCATCGCCCGACAGCTTACGGAAACCGAAGAGGTCCTTGAACAACTGCATGAGACCTTCGGGGATGCCTATTTCGACAGCCACCGAAGCCTGTCGCGTGAGCGGCTGCGCCAGGCCGTCTTTGCAGACGCCGATCTTCGCCACACCCTGGAAGGCCTGCTGCACCCGCTGGTATACCGGGAAATCAGCCGCCAGCTCATCCAGCTCGATGCCGTGTACTGCATCCTCGTGGTTCCCTTGCTGCTTGAGACCGAAGGCACCGGTCTGACCGATCGTATTCTCGTCATCGACTGCACGGTCGAGCAACAGGTCGAACGGGTCATGACCCGGGATCATTGCAGCCGAGCGCATGTGGACGCCATCATTTCAGCACAGCTTGACCGCGACACCCGGCTCAAGCAGGCCGACGATGTCCTCGACAATTGCAGCAGCCTGAAAAGTTTGCGGAAAAAGGTTGCTATACTGCATGATAAGTACAGTACTTTGGGCCAGCCCCCTGATGTGTCGTGAATAAACGCACCACAATGTCTACCATCAGCTACGAGCAGCCGCTGAACGAGAGAATACGTACCTTTCTGCGCTATGAGCAGCTGGCCGACCGGTTTGCATTCTTCGCCCGGCAGGACAAGCCTTACGACACCCATGGGGCATTGCTCACGCTGATCGAGATTTTCAACCTGGTTTCACGCGGGGATATAAAGCAGGAGCTGCTGAAACAGCTCAAGCGACAGATCGATGCACTGGAACTGCTTGCCGACCAGCCCAAGATCGATACTGTCAAGCTGAACAGTATTCTGGCCAGACACAAAGCAGCGTATGATGAACTGCATGAGGTCCGCGGCCAGATCAATGACCACCTGAAAAGCAACGACTTCATCAGCAGCATCCGTCAAAGGACCTCCATCCCGGGAGGCACCTGCGACTTCGACGTTCCGGAATACCACCACTGGCTGGGGCAATCGTTCACACAGCGCAGGCAGGAGCTGATGGACTGGATCGAGCCATTCCAGGTGGTTGGTAAAGGCATCACCCAGTCCCTGCAACTCATCCGCCAAAGCGTGCCGTTCAGCCAGCAGGTGGCAACGAATGGCTTCTACCACCAGAGCCTAGATCCGGCCACACCGTGCCAGATGATCCGTATCAGTGTAGACCGGGCTTATTTCCCGGAGTGCAGTGCGGGAAAACAGCGCTTTTCCATACGCTTTCTGACCCAGTCCAGTGCGGGCGAAACACCCAAGCAGACCGGCAGCGACATCGAGTTCAAGCTGGCCTGCTGCAGCTTCTAGCCGCTCCCGAGAAGCATTACTGCCATACGGCGCGGATGGCGGCCACACCCTGGCCTCCGTGAGCAATGGCGACATCGATGTCTGCCGGACCCAGGCCCCCGATCGCATACACCGGAATGGCACTTTGCCGCGCCAGGCGGGCGAAATGCTTCCAGCCCAACGGCTCAACGGGCCCACCGAAAACCTTCTCCCGCACCGGGCCCAGAAACAGGTAGTCCAGGCCTGCTTGCGAGGCACGCAGCACTTCATCCAGCGTGTGGCAGGAGGCGCTGACCAGGTACTCCTTGCCCAACGGCCTGGTTTTCACAGCCGCCAGCCTGCGGCTCGTCAGATGCAGGCCGTCCGCATCAACCTGTTTGAGGGAGGAAGCGTCCGCGTTCAGCACCAGGCGTACCTGGTGGCGGTGACAGGTTCGCAGGCAGTCCCCGGCCAATTGCAGATAATGCCGGGGGTCCAGCTCGTGGGAGCGAAAATGGATCAGTTCGACCCCGGACTGCCTGACCGTGTCTTCAAAGTGCTGCAGGAAATCCTGGACCTGTTCTGCGCCGGGGGTAACCGGGATCAATCCCGGCAGCTGCAATGCGCGCACGATGCCGTGGTTCGCCTTTGGAAAGTACAGGTCTCCCAAAGCCGGGATGCTCTTCCAGGCAATCCCTTGCCCCTCGACCGACCTCGCCCTGCCCGAGTATTCGCTCACCCTGAACACATCCAGGAAAACATTTCTGTCGGCATAGGAGTACGGGATTTGAATCAGGGGGCGACAGCGGCACATGTCGATGTCCAACTCTTCTTTCAGTTCACGCTGCAGTGCCGCTTCGGGAAACTCGCCGGCTTCGAGCTTGCCGCCCGGAAACTCGACATGGCCCCCCAGATGGCCGTCCGCGCGCCGCTTCATCACCAGAATTTCGCCCCTTGAGTTTTCCACGATGCCGACCACCACGTGCACGGGGGGTGCAGCCGAGCTCAAGGGAGAAACGCTCAGGTCCGGTACTCCGCGTTGATCCTCACGTAGTCGTGGGAGAGATCCGTGGTCCATATCTGCGCCGAAGCCTTGCCCGACCCCAGTGCAAGGCGCAGCTCAAGCTCCTCGCCCTGCATGGCCTCGGAGCCTGCCGCTTCCGTATACCCCGGGGCAGGCTGTCCGTTCTCGATCACTGCCAGGCCGTTGATGTACAGGGACAGGCGATCCATGTCCAGGGTCGCCTCCGGGGCACGCCCGGCAGCGGCCACGATGCGTCCCCAGTTTGGATCACTTGCAAAGGCCGAGGTCTTGACCAGCGGTGAGTGTGCAATGGTGAATGCAATGTCGCGTGCCGTCTTTTCACTGTGCGCCTGCTCGATCCGGATGCAAATGTATTTCGTCACACCCTCACCGTCGCGGACAATAGCCTGGGCCAGGGACAGGAACAGGGAATTCAGCGCCCGGATGAATTCCTGCATGGCCGGTGTCGACAGCTCACTGAAGCGCGCGCCGGAACGTGCGGTGGCCATCAGCACGCAGGCATCGTTGGTGGACGTGTCCCCATCGACCGTGATGCAGTGAAATGACTGCTGCGTGGCTTCCCGGGCAAGCCGTGCCGCCTGCTCGGGGCCCATCTCCAGGTCCGTGGCAACAAATGCCAGCATGGTTGCCATGTCTGGGCGAATCATCCCTGCACCCTTGGCGATGCCCGTGATCGTCACGGCCTTGCCGTCCAGTTGCAGTTGCCGGGACTTGCCCTTGCAGACCGTGTCTGTCGTCATGATGGCCTGCGCCGCGGGCAGCCAGGCATCTTCTTGCAGTTTGGCCACCAGCGAGGAGCAGTGCGAGGTGATTTTCTCAACGGCCAGGCGTTCACCGATAACCCCGGTGGAAAACGGCAGGACTTCGGTTTCCCTGCAACCACCCGCGTTCGCGAGTACCGCGCAGGTGACCTGCGCATCTTCCAGGCCTGGCTCACCGAGGCCGGCATTGGCATTGCCGGCATTGATCAGCAGGTAGCGGGGCTGTGCCGCAGCCAGATGGCGGCGTGCAATGACCACGGGCGCCGCGCAAAAACGGTTGGCCGTGAACAGGGCCGCAGTTTGGGCCTGTTCGCAGATTTCCACCAGCACCAGGTCATCCCGGTCCCGGTAACGCAGGC